>NZ_JAUBVF010000166.1:0-1275 GCF_036705685.1 Microcoleus sp. AT3-A2 | reverse complement strand
CTGGGGGGGTGACAACCAGCCTGAAACCGAGAGGTGGTGAGGATTGAGCCAATGTGTGCTAAAAAAAGATAGGCAGCATAATTGTTACACGCTTGCCTATCCAAAAAATAATGATACCAACATTTTACCAGACTCATTTAAAAAAACAACTAACATCAGCTCTGTTTCTTGTAATGACAACTTTGCTATCGGTGATCCAATCAGAAAAACAAGTGAGATTAGAACGACTGGCACGGGTATTCCCTTATCCAATTACAACGGAAAGTCGGCGCAGAAAACTACAAAGATTTCTGGATTTACCAAATTTAACTATCTCATTAATTTGGTTCCCCTTAATTACTTATTGGTTGACCACTTATTGCCCCATTGGTACTCGTTTATCAATCGCCATCGACCGCAGTCAATGGGGGTGCATAAATCTCTTTATGGTTAGCCTGATCTGGGAGCGAAGAGCAATTCCATTATACTGGTCACTGTTGCCCAAATTGGGAAACAGTAGCTTCGAGTCACAGACTACCAATTTACAGCAAGTTTTACCATTATTTTCAGAATATAAACTCATCGTCTTAGGAGACCGTGAATTTTGTTCTGTTGATTTGGCAAACTGGCTTAAGGAAAAGGGTGTGTCTTTTTGCTTAAGACTGAAAAAGAATCTTTGTATCGAAACAGAACATTTAGTTTGGCAACGGTTGGATGAATTAGGAATAGTACCCGGAACTTGTTTGTATGTGCAAGGGAAAAGAGTGAGGAAAACTCTACCTACTACCGGGTTTGAGCTTGCTTGTAAGTGGAAAAGGAACTATGGGAAATATCAAGTTAAAGAAGCCTGGTTTATTCTCACGGACTTAGGCTCATTGCGAGCAGCGCTCAATGCTTATAAGCAGCGGATGGGTATCGAAGAAATGTTTCGAGATTGTAAAACAGGAGGCTACGATCTGGAAGGAACAAGCCTCAAAGGGAACCGACTTATTAACATGATTCTGCTCATGACACTGGCGTACACTTGGGCAATATTTCAAGGCACTGAACTGAAGAAAAAGCAGGTACAAAAATATGTATCTCGTCGCAAAGAACCCAAGAAAAAATATCGCAGACGGAGTACATTTGGTGTTGGTAAGGATGGAGAAAAGTGGGTTAATTATCTAGAACAATATTCTTTGGAGGTGGAACAGTAAACGCAAGTTAACTCCTTCTAAACGCCGCTTTTATCAACAAGGTATGCGGGCTGCAACCCTTATACAGTCTATCTCGTAGACCTCTTTGTCACCCCCCCAG
>NZ_JAUBVF010000165.1:0-1276 GCF_036705685.1 Microcoleus sp. AT3-A2 | reverse complement strand
CAGGGTAAACGCATCTTAACTTTAACGCAAAATATGCTACAGTTAAATCCGACTAAATTTTAGTGTAGTTTATTCATGCTATCAATGGCAAGAGGTTTTAGTAAAGCTGTAAATTCCCAACAAAAACAAACAGATTCATTGCCTTCAATGAATATTTTAAATACCAGTTTTTTAGAGCATTTTGCCAATTTGAAAGACCCCAGAATAGAAAGAAGTAAAGAACACTTACTCAAAGATATTATAGCGATTGCGATTCTAGCTATCATCAGCGGTGCAGACGGATGGGTGGCAATAGAAGCCTATGGTAATGCCAAATATGAATGGTTAAAAAGCTTTCTAGAATTACCGAATGGCATACCATCTCATGACACATTTAGTCGCGTATTTGCCAGAATTGAACCACAACAGTTTCAAGAATGTTTTTTGAGTTGGGTAAATGCCATAGTTGGTGAATTAGAACTAAACGTGATTGCCATTGATGGCAAAACAATGAAACAATCTTATGACCGAAATGACCAGCAAAAAGCGCTACATATAGTTACAGCCTGGTCTTCATCTCATCAATTGGTTTTAGGACAAAAAAAAGTCGATAAAAAATCCAATGAACTGACAGCGATTCCGGAATTAATAGAAATGTTAGAAATTGCCGGAAGTGTAATAACTATAGATGCTATGGGCTGTCAAAAAAATATAACATCTCTGATTATTAAGAAAAAAGGAGATTATATTTTAGCTTTAAAAGGGAATCAACAACTCCTATACAAAGCCGTGAAAGAGTGGTTTGAAGTAGCTCAAGAAGCAGATTATTTAGGCAAAAAGTATGATTATCATGAACAAGTAGAAGCCGGACATCATCGAGTGGAAAAAAGACAAGTCTGGACTGTGGATGTATCCGAGTTACCACAAGTGCATAATCAAGAGTTATGGACGGGACTAAAAACAGTTGTCATGATAGTTAGTGAACGACGATTGTGGAATAAAACCACCACAGAAGCTCGTTTTTACTTGAGTAGTTTAAGCAGTAATGCTGAGAGAATTGCTGGGGCTATCCGCAGTCATTGGGGCATTGAAAATAGCTTACATTGGACGCTTGATGTGACATTTTGTGAAGATGAAAGCCGGATCAGGAAACAGAACTCTCCCGAAAATTTTGCACTTCTACGTCGCTTGGCTATAAATTTACTAAAACAAGAAAAAATTTCCAAACAAAGTCTAAAAATGAAACGGTATCGAGCGGCAATGGACAATAATTATTTAGTGAAAATTTTAAACTCTG
>NZ_JAUBVF010000122.1:0-4406 GCF_036705685.1 Microcoleus sp. AT3-A2 | reverse complement strand
TAGCAGGCATTCACTTTTTCTGAATATCATTATGTTATATTATACCAATATGCGTTTTAAATGCACAACAGCTTATTCGCTTTTAGTTAATATATAGCAATCCTTGCAGGAGTCGTAAATTTTTTACCCCACCCCAACCCTCCCCTTATTAAGGGGAGGGAGTAAGAAATTCACAAATGATTTAGGATTTATATAGTTAACTAATATCAAACGGCTTTGTTCCTAAATCCTGTTAATTGCAGACACCAGGTAGATAAGGGAGATAAGCAACATAAGGATTTTAAGGAATTTAAGCATTTTAAAATCCCCCACTCAGAATAAAAATATTTATTTTAAACGACCGTATCTTCCCCACACTAAAAATAAAAGCATTCAATAATGATTACATAAGTGAGGAAAAAAGCCATTTCGGGCAGAATCAATCAGCCTATCAAAAGCTTAGTTCTCCTCAATAAAAAAATTGTGTAAATTGGAGAATCAAAAAATGTCTGTATTACATCGCATCAAATCCGGTACATCTGTTTTATTAACCTTGGGAACCGTTGCCGGAACCGCAGCGCCGATGCTAGCTCCCGCGCCTTCTTTTGCTCAAACAGCTTTTTCGGATGTTAATAGTAACTACTGGGCAAAAGACTTTATTCAAGATTTGTCAGAAAGAGGAATTATCAAAGGATTTCCCGATGGCAGTTTTCGGCCGGATGCACCAGTAACGCGGGCTGAATTCGCGGCAATGGTGCGTTCTGTGAAAAAGGCAAAAACCCGCGCTGCTGTGAGGTTTGCCGATGTTCCGTCTAATTTTTGGGCAAGCGGGGCGATCGCCGAAGCTTACGAAATGGGATGGATGTCTGGCTATCCCGGCAATGTTTTCAGGCCGACACAGCAGATTCCTCGCGTTCAAGTTGTAGTCGCTTTAAATAACGGCATGGGCTATGAGCCTACGTGCGATTTTCAAGATGTTCTCAGCTACTATAATGATGCGGGTGAGATTCAAAGTTATGCTGTCAAAAGCGTTGCTGCTGCTACTGAAAAACAATTGGTTGTCAGCTATCCCAGTCCTAAATCTCTCAAACCGAACAAGTCAGCAACGCGAGCTGAAGTAGCTGCTTTTATCTATCAAACATTAGTTAGTACCAATCAAGCAAGACCAATTAATTCTCCTTACATTGCTAAGATTGATGTTAGCGAATCTGTTGCTGTGCAAATTCCCAGCGGGGTGACTATCCCAATCGAGTATGCAAAAGGCAAGATTTTGCTCGGCCCCAATGACAAGTCTCCAATTACGCTGACTGTAGCTTCGGATATCACGGGCAATAATGGCCAAGTGCTGATACCGGAAGGGTCGAAAATTAGTGGCGAATTGCGATCGACTGCTTCGGGCGTTCAGTTTGTGGCTCAAGAATTAAGTATCATCAACGGCAGCAGAGTGCCTCTCAATGCCACTTCGCAACTGATTACTAGGAAAGAAACTGTTACCAAGGGCGTTAATGTTGGCAATCTGGTTAAGAATACGGCGTTGGGTGCAGCAGCAGCGGCGGCGATCGCAGGTGTTACGGGCGATCGGGCGATCGCGACTGAAGAGGTGCTCGGCGGTGCGGGAATCGGGACTTTGATCGGAGTGTTTTTGGGTCGAGATAAAGTCGATTTGTATGCTGTTAATCCTGACACCGATTTAGATTTGCTGTTGAAGTCCGATTTGGTAGTTGGTACTGCCAGCACAGGCATTTGTAGCGCTCGATAGAGCCGATACTAGGAAATTTTTTCAAACCCCTCGCCTTGCAGGAGAGGGGCTTTAATTTGTATATTTTACCTCGCTACAGGTGCATATAATCAAATAATTAGCCAGCGATTTTCTTTAAGTGTGAATTCCTACGGACATCCCAAACTTTCGCGGGTAGAAACTCCCGTCACGGGATTGACACCATCTGCTTTCTCGCACAGGAGAGTCACTTGATAAGCGTCGATAATCGCGTCAGTAAAATCAGCGCCGGAAATTGCAGCATCAAAAAACCGAGTTCGAGTCATAATTGCCTCGGAAAAATTAGCATTCGTCAAATTAGCGCCATCAAATGTAACTCTATCTGCCAAAGCACCGGAGAGGTTGGCACCTGACAAGTTGGCATTCAGCAAAACTCCCTTAGTCAAAATCGCATTAGTTAAATCAGCACCTTGAAAATTTGTTCCCCGCATTTCAGCAGCGACAAATGTTCCCCCTGCTAAATCCGAGTTGGAAAAATCGCGATCGGACAAATTAATATTTGTGTAATTAATATTAGTTTTCGGCAGGGCAAATGCCGGAGTAGCACTCAGCAGCACCCACCCAACAGCCAACACTAAACTTAAAATCAGGCTCAGGAATATTCGGAAAACACTTTTCATGATGATGGGAATGGGGAATTGGGCATAGTTGACTGTTGACTGCTGACTGTTGACTAATGACTAATGACTGTTGACTAATGACTAATGACTAATTAAAATCGCTTTACCCAATCTTCGCCAACGCTAAGTGTCAAGTCAGAATTGATTTCACCCGTAGAAGATGCTTCAATTTTACCGCCGCCTAACTCTTTTTGCAGTAGATTCGCTGCCTCTAAATCGCCTTGCTGAACAATAATTTGACTTTGACGCTGCTTCTGGGGCGCATCCTGCACTACAGATACATTAAAAAAGCCCTTTTTTGTGAGAAAGTCAGCAACGTTTTTTGCAGTTGTCGGTTTGCTAGAAGCGTTTTGGACAGATATTTTGAGGTTTTTGGGCAACAGGGACTCGCTGGGAGTGCGAAATCGTCCTTGTTCAAAATCCGGCACGCTCTGGTTCAAGTATTGTGTCATAATGCGATCGCGCCCGAGCACATCTACAATCCAATAACTCCTCAAATCCCCTGTTTCTGAACTAGAACGTCCAGGCAACATTACCATTTTAAAATTATCTCGCTCCAATTGCAAACCGAAATTGGCTAGCGTCAATATTTCCTCATAACTTAGGTTTGTATCCACATATTTTTGCATCAATCGAACAATTTGTGGCAAGCGCACCAATGCTGATGGACTTGCGAGGCGGTCCCGAATAGCTTGAATTAAAGATTGCTGCCGTTGAATGCGGCCAATATCTCCTAAACCGTCGTTGCGAAATCGAGCAAATTGTTCTGCCTGTTCTCCGTTGAGAGTTTGCCATCCCTGCCCTAAGTTTATTTTTAACTTTTGAGCGGTATCTGTATAGGACATCGCGCGAGGTACAAATACCTCAATTCCGCCCAACAAATCGACTAATTCCTGAAACGCATTACTGCTGACTCGCACGTATCGTTCAATTTTCGTATTGTTCAGCATACTGCTAACCAATCGCGTGGCCAAAGCTGCTCCTCCTCTAGCATTGGCTTCGTTAATTTTGCTGAAGCTAATTCCAGCATCTTCGACTTTAGTATCTCGTGGAACTGAAAGCAAACTAATAGATTTATCTCTAGGTTCGAGGTGCAATAAGAGTATTGTATCGCTGCGACCGTTAAATATCTTAGGGGAATTGGCGGCAGATTCTGGCACACTGTCAATTCCCAATATCAAGACATTAACTGACCGCGACAGGCGGTATCCAGAGCGGTTGGAGGATAGATAGTCAAAGCCCGTCGCCTCTAATACTCTATTGATAATTGGCGGTTCCACGGGAGCTAAAAGGGCGGTAATTGCTCCCAATGTGGCCGAGATGGCGGCTGTGAAAACCAGGAAAAATAGCCCCACTATATACAGGAAGAATTTAGGCTTTTTTCTAGAAATTTGATCGACTGGTGTAACAAAGTCTCTTTTAAAAATTGACAAGTTTTTCATAGACTTGCTGTTGGTTATTGCAGTTTTTCAGCTTTGCAGTAAAACTTGGGCGGTGCTTCTAGAAAGTATTTGAACATAGCCGGACACAGCCAGCCTTCGAGATTTTTCGATTCCCACCGATACCAGTTACCGCCGTATTCTGCTTTCAACCACAGCATTTCTGCTTGATATCCGGGAAATGGATTGGCTGAAAATAAAAGTCGGAAACCTTGGGCGGCATTGGGAATGTCTGCCACAAGCGCGTTAATCATTTCGGGGACGCCCTGAACAAATGGTTCTCGGACAAGTCCGACTCGCTCGTCGTCAAAAACCCAGGTGTACTGTTCGCGATAGGGGTAAATTACCATCATGGCATTGGACATGGTATTCGCCTCTTTTCATTTCCTTTGTTTTGTCTGCAAAAATGCAAGTGTGGATACATTATATTTGGAGTTTAGACTAAGCAGGTCAAAAAGTACGATCGCTGTGAGACTAGCGAACAGTTCTCAAGAACGGCAACGGTTGCTGGCGCTCAGCTATCAGGTTCAACAATAAGATAGATGCCAGCGACCGTTGACGTTTTCGGAGACTTGCAATTTGAAAAAAAAA
>NZ_JAUBVF010000121.1:0-4433 GCF_036705685.1 Microcoleus sp. AT3-A2 | reverse complement strand
TAACTTGAGATTAACAAAAAGCGCTCCTAGAAATAGGGGCGCTTTTTGTTTGGGGAAAATATTTTTAGAGACCTGTTTCTGTTAACAAACTAAGTCATATCAAGTCCGCTTGAGTAGTTGTCATCCTGAGTTCTGAAGGAACTGAAGAATCTCGCCCTTTCGGCAACGCGCTTACTTCGTTGCGCTTGACTCATGAAAAGTAACCGTTTTGAGTCAAGCGCTCACCCGGACGTGATATGAGAAACGGCTCATCAAAAACAGAATAGGCAGAACTTCCCAGCAGTTAAAGTGTTGCGGGGCTCTAACGCGCGATCGCATTTTAGGTTGAATTAAGTTGATTTACTTAATAGCCGATCGCCAAATCTAAACTTTATCTAAAAATTAAAAGGTGAAAAATTAATTTTTCACCTTTTAACTCTCGACTTTCAAATTACCCGTTACTGAACAAACTTCTTGAATGCCAGAGTCACGTTGTGGCCACCAAATCCAAAGGAATTCGACAGCGCCACATCAACTTTTAGATCGCGGCTTGTATGAGGAACATAGTCCAAATCACACTCAGGATCGGGATTTTCTAGATTAATTGTCGGCGGGATTTTGTCATTGGCGATCGCCATTACCGTCGCCACCGCTTCAATTCCCCCAGAACCGCCCAAAAGATGACCGGTCATTGACTTGGTAGAACTAATTGCTACTTTGTAAGCGTGGTCTCCCAAAGTTTGCTTAATCGCTTTTGTTTCAGTAGAATCGTTGGGAAGCGTGCTCGTGCCGTGAGCATTGATATAGCTCACTTGATCCGGCGTCAAACCCGCATCCTTGAGCGCTAAAGCCATTGCCCGCGACGCACCGTTCCCCCCCGGTACCGGAGAAGTCATGTGATAGGCATCGCAAGTTAAACCGTAGCCAACGATTTCTGCGTAAATCCTCGCGCCACGCGCCAGAGCGTGTTCCATTTCTTCTAGCATCAGAATGCCAGCACCTTCGCCGACGACAAAACCATCACGATCGCGATCGAACGGACGAGAAGCATGAGTCGGGTCATCGTTGCGAGTCGAAAGCGCCCTCGCCGCAGCAAAACCCGCCACGCACAAAGGTGTCACCGCAGCTTCCGTACCGCCGCAAATCATGGCTTGCGCGTAACCCCCCTGAACTAGGCGAAACGCATCGCCCACGGCATTTGACCCGGCAGCGCATGCCGTCACCGTGCAAGAGTTTGGCCCTTTAGCGCCCGTGTGAATCGCCGTCAGGCCCGCGGCCATATTCGCAATCATCATGGGAATCATAAACGGGCTGCACCGATCGGGGCCGCGAGTCAGATATATCTCTTGCTGATCTTCTAAAACCTTCAGGCCACCAATGCCAGTGCCAAGAATGACACCCACCTGTTCTGCGTTCAGGTCGTTAATCTCAAACTTCGCATCAGCAAGAGCTTGTTTGCTCGCTGACACCCCAAATTGAGCAAAGCGATCCATCCGCTTTGCTTCCTTGCGCTCTAAATAGTCGTGTGGGTCGAAACCCTTCACCTCTGCGGCAAAGCGGCAGTCGTGCCGCGACGGGTCGAATAAGGTGATCGGGCCTATACCATTCTTCCCGGCAAGCAACCCGTCCCAATATTCAGACAAGGTATTGCCGATCGGTGTAATCGCGCCGAGACCCGTGATAACAACGCGCTTACGCTCTAAATTTGTCATGATTTCAGTTTCAAAAAATTAAACACCCAGAACGCAGAACAAAAGAGGAGTTTCCAGTTTTCTAACTTCTCTCCTCTTAGGGGAAAAGACAGGTATTTTATGCTTTTGGAGCTGCAAGTTTGCTGCTGATGAAATCTACAGAAGCTTGAACCGTAGTAATTCCTTCGGCTGCTTCGTCGGGAATTTCAATATCAAACTCTTCTTCCAAGGCCATGACCAGCTCTACAGTATCTAAGGAATCTGCTCCTAAATCGTTAGCAAAGTTGGCTTCGGGCTTGACTTCGCTCTTATCGACTTCCAGTTGCTCTGCCACAATTTTCTGGACTCTAGCAAAAATGTCGTCTTGGCTCATAACATCGTGTCCTCATTGGTTGCTGCGTATCTAATCTTATCCGAAAGGGGGATCTGCTGGAGAAAGGCTGGCCGCTTTTCTAAGTGACACGGGTCAGCGACAATTGGGACACGGACGATCGCAGTAACTCTACGACTAAGGCAAAAAAGCGCACATAGCTCCAAATCAATCATCTCATTTAGCCACCTGATAACGTTGAGGAACCGGGTTTTTGGTCGATGGTGCGTCAGTCATCAACTCAAAATGCTTGAGAAAAGCTGACAATTGGCTTCTAGCTATGCGGTGATACGTTAATTATAAAGAGGGAAAACTAAGCAGGAAACCTCCCGACTTTGACCGCTCAAGTTTCTTTTCCCGAACCTTGTGTCCCCAGCAGCAACAATTATGCCATCCCCAAATCTCAAATATGCTTACTTTCCCGGTTGCGTTGCCCAAGGGGCCGCCCGCGAACTTTACCTTTCTACCCAAGCACTGACTCAAGCGTTGGGCATCGAACTGGTGGAACTCAAAAAAGCTTCTTGCTGCGGTTCTGGCACTTTCAAGGAAGATTCGCAGTTGCTCGAAGATACTGTCAACGCTCGCAATATTGCTTTGGCTGAGGAACTGAATCTGCCTTTGCTGACGCATTGCAGCACTTGTCAAGGGGTCATCGGTCATGTGGACGATCGCCTTAAGGATTGCCAAAAAACCGATCCCAACTACATAGAAAAAGTCAACGGTTTACTCGAAAAACAAGGCTGTTCGCCTTATCAAGGCAGTACCGAGGTGAAACATCTGTTGTGGGCGATCGTTGCCGATTACGGTTTGGAGGAAGTTCAAAAGCGAGTCACCCACAAGCTTTCGGGTTTGAAGTGCGCGGCTTTTTACGGCTGTTATTTGCTGCGAGCTCAGGATAAGCTGCTTTACGATGACCCGCATCAACCGGAATCGATGGAAAATGTGTTTCGGGCGATCGGGGCAACTCCGGTTTATTATCGAGGCCGGACGCAGTGCTGCGGCTGGCCGTTGGCGAGTTATGCCACTAACCAATCTTTTCAGATGGCAGGCAAACATATTCAAGATGCTATTGACAATGGCGCTGATTGTATGGTAACGCCTTGTCCGCTTTGTCATTTAAATTTGGATTCGCGACAGCCGGAGGTGGAAAAAGTAATCGGGCGCAAGTTGGGTTTGCCGGTGTTGCATTTGTCGCAATTAGTGGCTTTGGCTTTGGGTGTGGAGCCAAAAAAACTAGGACTCGATCGACATATTGTGTCAACTAAGCCCGTGTTAGAAAAATTAGGCTTTTAGCCGATCGATTTGCGCGGGTTTGTAGTAATGACTTTAGTCCTTTCTCATATCAAACCCAGGTTGGTAGTCAGGACTTTAGTTTTTTCTCATATCAAATCCGGTTAGATCGCAATTATACGCGAGTGCTAGCGGGACGATCGATCACGCTCATACACTCTTGAGTTGATAGAAGATACCGTCCACAAATTGTCGTTTTGTCCCCAGAGGCGGTCTAGTGTTTTCCTGATGGGGCAGCAATGGCGCTGCGGAGTTATCACTCTTTGTAGGTTAAGTTGCTCGACTATGGGATTTATTTGTGATCTTAGCTCGTCATCAGAGATCCCAAATGCGTTCTTTAAGCTATTGACACCACCAAGAGATGAAGCGGTCTAACAACGGGGGCTTCAGCGAACGGCGTTGCACGGTGGCTACACCACTGATAACCGATGCCTCAGTTCCGTTGCCAGCCCTTGTTAGACTGCGATCGCTCTCTTCGCATTCCATAGCCCGGATCTACACTCCAAAGCAAGTGTGGTGATTGGTAGGTTAATATGCAGACAACAGAAACAAAAGTTGTATACAATTACACAAAATAGTTTTTTAAGACTTCCTAACTGCCTAGTTATGAATAAGGAATCAGCAATGAAACGAAACCCAGTAAATCTCACACGTTCGGTATTCCTATGGGCCATGCTAGGAATCATTTGTGGTTTGTTTGGTGCAAGTTATTGGATATTTTTGTCTTACATGATGGTGGGATTTGAACATTTTAGTGGATTTTCTCTGCTAATCATCATGCCACTTGCGGGTTTGCTCATCGGTTTGCTCATTCATTGGCTGGGAAATCCTGGCGAAATAGGGTTGATTATTGACAATATTCATCTCAATGGTGGGCGGTTACCAATGAACGAGAATCCTTCGATGATTCTGTCGTCGCTAATCAGTATCGCAAGTGGAGGCAGTGCGGGTCCAGAAGCACCAATGGTGCAAGTAACAGGTTCAATTGGTACGTGGTTAGCAGATCGCTTTCAATTGCGTGGAGAGGCACTAAGCTGTTCGACATCTAAACTGCATTAACTAAGTTACCTTTATTTTTTATTTTTCGGTTCCATTTTATAATT
>NZ_JAUBVF010000015.1:0-110556 GCF_036705685.1 Microcoleus sp. AT3-A2 | reverse complement strand
TAGCATTTTATCCTGTTTATAGCAAGACCAGAGTGAAAATAAGTTAGGAGTTGGGATTCAATCAACTCTCAGCAAAACTTTTCATTATATCATAAAATTATTTTGCAAGAGGTCTATTCTCAATAGCAACTACAAGATGCAGAGCCTCTGTAAAAAACTAGGATTTGAACTCCAACTAGACCGAGGCGAAGGAATGTTAAAAGCTGTTTTTGTTTGCTAATAGCAAGTTTGGTTAAATAATATCAATTCCGGCTGCGCCGCAATGATATCAAATCCGCGTTTCATCGTCTTGATAAAGTCGAATCAAGCTGCCAACAAATAAGCGCGCCCTTTTCAGTTTTTTGACTCACAGTCAACAGTCAACAGTCAACAGTCAACAATCATTCCGGCGCAACCGGAATCGATATAATTCTCATTCATCACAACTAAAGTCCTGACTACAAACTTTATAGGTTTGCAGTCAGGACTTTAGTCCTCAAACTAAGATGCTACTAAGCCGCAGCCAAATTTGCTGCTGCGAAATCCCAGTTAGCCAAATTATCCAAGAAATTAGTAATGTAGTCGGGACGGCGGTTTTGGAAATCCAAATAATAAGCGTGTTCCCACACATCCAAAGTCAGCAACGGAGTTTGGCCGTGTGCTACCGGGGTGTCAGCGTTAGCAGTTTTGGTGACTTTCAAAGTGCCGTTGTCCAAAACCAGCCAAGCCCAGCCGCTACCGAACTGAGTTGTCGCAGCAGTCTTGAATTCTTCTTTGAATTTGTCGAAGCTGCCGAAGTCAGCGTTGATTTTGTCAGCTAAAGCTCCTGTCGGAGTGCCGCCGCCGCCCGGTTTGAGGGAATTCCAGAAAAAATTGTGGTTCCAAACTTGACCTGCATTGTTGAAAATGCCGGCTTTGGAGGGGTCTTTAGCAGATGCCTTGACAATTTCTTCAAGGGATTTGCTCGCCATTTCCGTTCCTTCAATCAGTTTGTTGAGATTGGTCACGTAAGCAGCGTGGTGCTTGTCGTGGTGGAACGAAAAAGTGTTGGCTGACATATGAGCTGGTTCTAGGGCGTCAGCGGCGAAGGGTAATGGTGCAAGTTCAAATGCCATGGTGTTCAATCCTCTCTGGATTACTTTGGGTTTTTCGGTTGACTTGGTGGCTTTTGTATGATTAAAGCCGAGAGTCACTAGCTTGAGTTTATCAAGCTGTGGTAAATAATTCTTTACAATTTTCCTATTTTATAGCAGTTGCAGCATTTCAGCATTCAGAGTTCTATTTTTTAGATATCAAAGCTACTTATTGCCGGCTTCATGTAGCATAAACTATCACTAAATGTCAAGCCACCTGGGAGGCAAATCAAAGGGTGTGTGAAATTGTCAACCGATCGAAATTTTATGAGATTGATAAAGAGATTAAACCTGTAAATTGTCAAAGATTAACCTAAGTTCAATTAAGCTGTAAGAAAGTCAAACAAGTTGCAGGATATGTCAATAGAAAAGCGTTTAAACAACTCGTCTAGTCACCATCCTCAATGGTTGAATTTGCAATTAATTGTCACCGCTCTGGAAACAGTCCAAGACTTAATTGTAATTTCTCTATGTATTGGTTTGTTTTGTTTCATGGTGCTAGAACTGCGAGAAATGTTCTTCTCGCTGCTACCTCCTTTGAATTTCCAGGAAGTCACGGCAGATATTTTATTTCTATTAGTTTTAGTGGAATTATTTCGCTTGCTAATTATTTACTTACAAGAAAAAAGAGTTTCGATCGGCGTAGCTGTGGAAGTTTGTATTGTATCAGTTTTGCGAGAAGTGATAGTGCGGGGAGTGCTGGAAACTCCCTCGGTTCAAATATTATCAACAGGCGTATTTTTGCTAGTTTTAGGAGTGTTGTTGGTAGTCCGAGTTTGGTTGCCGCCAACCTTCGAGGGAATTGACCCGGAACGCCGCCTTGCTAGCAGAAAGAGAAAATTTTCAGAGCCTGAATCTTCTTCCGATTCTGTTGCAATCAATAGCCAGTTTAATTCTCACTGAGTATGGTGGCACAGCCGATTTTAGATTTTAGATTTACAACGTTTGTAGTGAGGACTAAAATTCTCTGAAAATACAGAGGACTTTAGTCCTCACTACAAATACAAGCTTCATCAGCCATGCCCAATTATTAAAATCTAAAATCTAAAATGGTATTACCCGTTAGCCTGCAATTCCCCCAAACGAGCCAACACTTCTTTAGAATGAATCGCCGGATTAATCTTCACAAAAGTTTCCCGCAAAACGCCTTCAGGGTCAATAATAAAACTGTGCCGCGCCGAGATAAAACTCATCCAAGAACCGTAAGCTTTACTCACTTCACCATCCGTATCAGCTAACAGCGGAAACTTCAAACCTTCCGAATCGCAAAATTCCGCGTGGGAGTTGACATCATCAGCGCTAATGCCAATAATTTGAGTATTCTTTGCCAAGTATTTCGGCAAGTCTTCCTGAAATCTCCGTGCTTCGATCGTACATCCCGATGTAAAGTCTTTCGGATAGAAATAGACTACCAACCACTTACCGCGAAAATCGGACAGGGACACTTGTCCGTCACCGCTGTTTGTCGGCAAACTAAAATCCGGTGCGGCTTCATTCAGCGTCGGAAGCTTGCCACCGAGGGCCAATGCAGGTGCGGCAAAATTGAAACTTAGAACAACTAGACAAATTGCCAATAAAGTGCTAAAAAACTTGCGACGGGACATCATAAATTTAGAAGTAGAACTGTACTTAAGACAAGTTTACAGTTTTCTGATTAAATGGGTAAGGGCAATTCGCGGATTGCTTCTAAAACCCAAAGATCACTCACTCAAATAGCAATTTACCCATGAGCGCTGCACTCCCGTTAACAGGCAAAGCTATAGTAGTCCAGGTAATTAACGGTCAACCCGTTATAATCGAAGTAGACGGCACTAATGCCCCGATTACTGGGGGAAATTTTGTTGACTTAGTTGAACGAGGCATTTACGATGGGGTAATGTTTCACCGAGTTGTGCGCCAGCCAGATCCTTTTGTGGTGCAAGGAGGCGATCCGCGCAGCAGAGATACTACAATTCCCGCCAGTCAATTGGGAACGGGTAGTTTTATTGACCCGGATACCAATCAGCCGCGTTTTATCCCTTTAGAAATTACGCCGCAAGGGGCCGCGCAACCTGTTTACAACCAAATTGTAACCCAGACGCCGCAGTTGCAGCACACTCGCGGGGCTGTGGCAATGGCTCGTTCTAATGCTTTGGATTCGGCTTCTTCGCAGTTTTATTTTGCTTTGGATGAGTTGCCATTTTTGGACGGTAGTTATGCTGTTTTTGGCAACGTTATTGCAGGTTTTGAAACGGTGAATGCGGTGCAGCAGGGCGATCGCATTTCGAGTGCAAAAGTCGTTGACGGCATCGTCCCCAGTCGTGTTTCTAGCATCATTACCGATGTTGATTTCCTCAACGATTCCATTAACCTTACCAATTTGGCAAATCTGCCTTTGCGAGCCCTCAGATTGGCCAACACCCCGAACAACTATCAAGTCACTCCCCAAGACTATGACCAAAATCCCGGCGGTGTAGTGGGAGGTAGCGCAAACGATCGCATCCTCGGTGAAGCCACGTATGGTGATGGAATTAACGGCAGCCAAGGCAACGATACCATCACTGGCGAAGAAGGCGACGACTTTTTGCGAGGTGGCAAAGGTAACGACTTAATTAGCGGCGGTGTTGACGACGATATTATCAACGGAAATCTCGGCGACGATAATCTCAATGGTGATGCTGGTAACGACTTTTTGCGAGGCGGCAGAGGAAACGATGTTTTAATCGGGGGCGATGGTAACGATATTTTACTTGGCGATATTGGCAGTGATACTCTCACCGGCGGTGGTGGTACTGATACGTTTGTTCTGGTTACGGGTGAAAATCTGGAGTTGAATGGGTCGAGCGATATAATTCTTGATTTTAGGCTGGAAGATGGCGATCGTATTGGCTTGACCAGCGGTTTATCCAACACCTCATTCACGCAATCAGGCAGCAACACACTCATTCAATTTGGAGGAGCTACTTTGGCTGTCGTTCAAAATGCCACCCCCGCAGCAGTTCAAAATGCTGCTTTTACAATTAACTTTTCTACTGCTGTCGTTGCCGATAACTTGCCTTCCAGAGACGCCGCCTTGAGTATTGGCTAACTCTAACAAGACTGAGGCAATAATTATAGGTGTAGGGTGCTCTTCGGTACACATTACCTGATTATCAATTGGCAATTGCCAATTGATAATTACCAAATTCAACTAACACCATAGCTTTGTAATTTGAGAAACTGCCTCTTGATAAGAATCCATTCTCTCCTGCTTCTTAAAAAGCTCGGCTGCCTTCTGAAAATCCTCAAATGCTCCCTGAACCTCTCTCAGTTTATATCTAGTTACTCCTCGGTTGAAGTAAGCCTTAGCAAAATCGCGATCGAGGCGAATTGCTGACTCAAAATCAGCTAGCGCTGCTAGGGAATTCTCCATTTGCAGGCGGATAGCACCTCGGTTAAAATAAGATTGAGCTACATTAGGGTTGAGCAGGAGTGCCGAGTTGTAATCTGCGATCGCCGCAGTATAATCTTTTAAACGAGTCAGCATAAACCCCCGATTGCTGTAATACTTGGCTCGGTAAGGATTGAGTTCGATGGCTGTAGTTAAATCTTCGATCGCCGATTGCTTGTAGCCTAATTTGTAGCGTGCCACACCGCGATCGTTGTAAGCTGACGCGAATTGCGGATTAATGTTAATTGTGGCATTAAAATTTTTAATAGCGCCGTGCAAGTCTTGTTGTTCGAGATTTTTTAAACCCTTAGTGTAAAACTTTTTGGTAATAACTTTTAAATTTGCTTCTTGTCGGGATTCAGCTTGCTCCCCCGAAAATACGCCAGCAATATTAGTGAATCCCAAAGATTCGATCGAATTGAAAATAGTTGTGACAACTAATTGGCTTGGGAGAAGGGGGATAGTAGGCATGGGAGGAGTGGTGTTCAACTGTATGCTCTTATTTTCCTCCATACTTCAGCTACTAACAGTGATATCCGTAGTCTCAGGAACGTGATAAGTTTGATGCGATTAGGTGATGCTGGGGCTTGAGTTGTGTGATGAAAGTTGGGCTTAGTTAGTGATGCCGATCGCAATTCAGAAAAAATGCGTCTACAACCCTTTAAAGATAAGGTTTTCAGGCGAGCTGGGCGGTTTCTTTCTTCCCATATTGAGCAGTTGCTACCCGGATTGTTTGCAGGTATGCCCCTGGGAGAGCGATCGCAACTGCCCACCACAAGTATCACTTTGTAGCGATATTGCACTGGCAAATCCCGATCGAACTTGCGGTTATCTTATACCAGGTTTTTAGGAAAAAAATTAGTTTGGCGGCGAGGTATTTGTGAATCAATCGGTTTGATAGCTCAAAGCGCGTCTAACATAACCAGAGTTAAGTTTGTGCCTGCACCCACCCTGATTAACATTTCACTACACTAATATTTTTGAGTAGTCTTGCTGAGGAAAGTTGGCGATTATTTGCTATGCTTTGATTAGACATCAATAATTTATGGCGCAAATAAGTGTCAATGAAAAGAGTTATGAGGTTGAAAACTTTATTCGCTGCTGTGTTGGCGATCGTCCTGTTCACTCTCTACTTAACTCCTCCTGTGATGGCCGCTAATGCGGAGGATTTGAGTCACCTATTAAAAGATAATTGGTGCGTCAGCTTTCTGTGGAAGCAATGCGATTTGAGCGCTGTCGATTTGCGGGGCGCTAATCTCCAAGAAGCCAATTTGTCCGGCGCTAATTTGTCCAATGCTAATTTGTCCGGTGCTAACTTAAAAAATGCGGATCTTTCTGATGCAGATCTCAGCGGCGCTAATTTAGCAAATGCTGATATTTTAGGTACGGATCTCAGTCGAGCCAATTTGACCGAAGCTAATTTCAACGGCACGAAGTTGTGGGATGCTAATCTGACTTTGGCAAATCTGAGCCGCGCCAATTTACAAGATGCTAATGTCTTAGATTCTCGACTTTGGGGAAGCAATCTCACCGAAGCTAATTTAGCTGATGCGACGCTGCACGGTGCTGACTTGCAATATGCTAATTTGGCAGACAGTAATTTGACAGGTGCTGACTTGCACAGCTTCTTTTTCCGAGGTTCCAAACAAATAACCAATTTGAGCAATGCTAATTTAGAAGGCGCTATTTTAACTGGCGCAAATCTCAGAGGTGCGGTGCTGGCAGGGGCAATAATGCCAGACGGCTCTATTAATGAAGAAATTGGCTTTAATTTAAAGTAAAGTTAAATTAGAGTCTGTCTGAATAATGTCAATAACAGGCTTTTGCCCCGATTTCGCAGTCAATGAATTATCTGGTGCAAGAGGCGACGCCCGTTGTCAACAGCTTGTTGAGGATGCTGTCAAGATATCAATTTAAACCAGGGTGCGATCGACCTTTTAACTCCCAAGCTGCGCCCATTGCCAACAGATTGTTGAGGATGCTGTCAAGATATCAATTTAAACCAGGGTGCGATCGACCTTTTAACTCCAAACCAGTAAATATCGCTAAAATCTTAAATCTCAAACCGAACCTGCGCGCATCTGTTACAATTTTCAACAAAGCCAGAACAGCCCCGAACCTGAAGTCACCTGCCTAGGGATACCAGCCCCCGACAGGAGTCGTGGAGAGCAAAAATATTAGATATTTAGTTTAAACTCCCAGATTCATCTGTAGAGTCTCTCTAAAATCTAAAATCGATTGTGGAGTCCATCTAAAATCTAAAATCTAAAATCTAAAATCGATGGGCTGTGGAGTCAATCTAAAATTTAAAATCTAAAATCTAAAATCTAAAATCTAAAATCGACAGATGGAAACCCTGCAAAACCAACTTTACGAACTCGCACAATTTGCTAATAATTTAGTAAATACTCAACTGACAAACCTCAGTTTAGTCAGCGTCGGAGTCATCTTTCTGGCAGGGTTGCTAACGAGCTTAACGCCCTGTATGCTTTCAATGTTGCCGATCACGATCGGCTACATCGGTGGATACGAAGCAAAAAGCCGCCTGCAAGCTGCCGCCCAGTCTGCGTGGTTTTCCCTGGGATTAGCCACCACCCTTGCAGGTTTGGGTATTGTAGCATCATTTGCCGGACAAGTTTACGGCAAAATTGGCCTGGGTTTACCGATTCTTGTCAGCATTATTGCTATTTTAATGGGGCTGAATTTACTCGAAGCTTTACCCTTACAAATGCCGTCTTTCGACGCTGTGGGGTGGGTGCCGAAAGATTTGCCGGCGGGCGTGCGATCGTACTTATTGGGCTTAACTTTTGGTTTAGTAGCGTCTCCCTGCAGCACTCCGGTTTTAGCTACACTCTTAGCTTGGGTTTCCAAAACAGGAGATACAGTTTTAGGTGGTGTGTTGCTGCTGTTTTACGCTGCTGGCTACGTCGCTCCGCTGATTATAGCAGGTACTTTCACTGCAAGCATTAAAAAGTTGTTAGAATTACGTCGGTGGTCGAGTTGGATTACGCCTGTTAGCGGCGTTTTGCTAGTAGGATTTGGTGTTTTCTCTCTGCTTTCCCGCATCCTTCCCGCGTAAGTTTCGTAGTCAGGGCTTCAGCCCTTATTTAGAGATATAGCAATCACTACGGAATGCGTGAATTAATTTTTTTTAAACAAACCGCGAAGACGAAGGAAGAAAGAAAAGACAAAGACTTAAAAAAATAATTGAGACTTACTCGATAATAAGAATAATAATATTTATTCATTTTTTGTTTTTCCCTGCTCTTTCTTCCTTCTTCCTTCTTCCTTCTTCCCTCTTCCTTCTTCCTTCTTCCTTCTTCCTTCTTCCCTCTCCCTTCATAATTACCAATGACATCAAAAGAAGTATTTCTATCAAAAATCTCAAACTGGGCGACTGCCCCTCAAAGGTTTTTCAAACGAGAAATCTTGCCGATACTCGCAGATTTACGGCTGGCAATTATCTTGCTGCTGACGATCGCATTTTTCAGCATTTCCGGCACTGTCATCGAACAAGGTCAATCAGTACCCTTTTACCAATCTAACTATCCAGAACATCCCGCTTTGTTCGGCTTCCTAACTTGGAAAGTTGTGCTAATTGCAGGACTAGACCACGTGTACCGCACTTGGTGGTTTTTGTCAATCCTAATTTTGTTCGGCAGCAGCTTAACAGCTTGTACATTTACCCGACAATTTCCAGCATTAAAAGCCGCCCGCCGCTGGAAATTTTATGAAGAACCAAAGCAGTTTGAAAAATTAGCTCTCAGTGCGGAATTAGAAACAGTTGCTTTAAGTTCCTTAGAACCACTTTTGCTGCAAAAAAACTACCGCATATTTCGAGAAGGCGAAAAAGTTTATGCCCGCAAGGGAATAATTGGCAAAATCGGCCCGATTATTGTTCACGCCAGTATGCTAATTATTTTAGCTGGGTCGATATGGGGCGCAATGACGGGATTTCTCGGTCAAGAAATTGTTCCCAGCGGCGAAACATTTCAAGTGCAGAATATCCTGGATGCGGGGCCTTGGGCCGGGCCGCAAATACCGAAGGATTGGTCGATGCGAGTTAATCGGTTCTGGATTGATTATACTCCCGAAGGCGGAATCGACCAATTTTACTCTGACCTGTCAGTTTTGGACAAAACAGGCCAAGAGGTCGATCGCAAAACCATCCACGTTAACGAGCCCCTCAGATACCGGGGAGTCACATTTTATCAAGCAGATTGGGCAATAGCAGCCTTGCGAGTTCGCCTCAACAAAAGCCCGGTTTTACAATTGCCAATGGCTCAGTTAGACACCCAAGGTAAAGGCCGAATTTGGGGTGCTTGGATTCCGACAAAACCAGATTTGAGTGCGGGGGTTTCTCTGCTAGCAAAAGACTTGCAAGGAACGATGTTAGTGTACGGTACGGATGGCAAATTGTTAACTACTGTTCGCGCCGGCACAGCGGTAGAAGTTAATGGAGTCATGCTGACAATTGACGAAGTGGTAGGCAGTACGGGATTGCAAATTAAAGCAGATCCGGGTATTCCGATCGTTTATACTGGCTTCGGGTTGCTGATGCTTAGTGTGCTGATGAGCTATCTGTCTCACTCACAGATTTGGGCTTTGGAAAAAAACGGCAAACTATATGTCGGCGGGCGCACTAATCGCGCTCAGGTGACTTTTGAAAGAGAAGTTGTGGAGATTTTGGACAAGTTGGCAGAATCGAAACAAGAGGAAGAAAAGAGCGAAATAGCGCCGACTTCTCTAGCGAATCAAAACTAACCGTAGGGTGCGCTAGGCGCACCTTACACCAGGTGAAAAACGGATAATTAAACAGGAAATAAATGTGATAAAAAGGATTTAGTTCAGTCAACACGCCTTACTAAAAATAGAGATTCTAGAAAGTCGCGGGGTTACAATATCAACAGATTTGATTTCTGAAACTATCATAACCCCTAGTAAGTTAGAAGCAAGTGGTGAAGAAAAGTTTATTTGTCAACAAAGATTGAATGGGCTTGTCCTAAGAGTAGTTTACCAAGAATATGATGATAAAATTTTAGTAATTACTGCTTATCCTGGTAAGAGGTCAAGATATGAAAAAGATTTAGATATAGCCCTGATGTAGATGCGATGCTGATCGAAATTTCCGATTGCCCGATCGCCTATGCCGAAGATGAAGGAAACATGATTCTGCACTATTCTAGCAGCGGAGAACTGGTGTTGATTAAAATATTAAATGTCAAACAATTTATGTGATTAGAATCTCTCTCCGATGATATCCCTACCCGCTAAAGCAGTTCAAGCGGGCGGACACTCACAGGGACTGCACCTACTTCTGATGCGACACCTCAATCACGGTGTGGACGTTCCCCCGTGGCGAAAAATCGCCCTTAATCGTCGCTTCCAGCGGCGCGCAAGCTGCCACAAAATCGTCTAAAATTTGATTGATCGATTCTTCGTGAGAAATGTAGCGATCGCGATAACTGTTGACGTACAGTTTCAGCGCCTTTAACTCTACCACCCGCTCGTCTGGCACGTAAGTAACGTGAATTGTCGCAAAATCGGGATAGCCAGAAAACGGACACTTGCAAGTAAACTCTGGCAACGTAATGTTAATCGAGTAGCGCCGCCCGACTCGCGGATTCGGGAAAGTAATTAACTCCCCTTCCAAAATCTGGCGTTCGCCGTATTTCATTTCCTCGGTGCTTGACTTTTGCGACATAGTTTGTTCCGGTGCGTGGTTGTTCATAGCGATCGACTAAAAACTTGTAACATTAAATTAATTTAACGTTCAATATCTGTAACAAATATCTTGACGAATTGTGTTGCGATCGATCTAATTGCAAATACTCTCAGGCTAAACTAAAACAAGCTCACCCTCGCCATCTACAATTATGCAAAATACTACCTTATCTGACAATACTTCCCCTGAAAACTCAAATAGTTACTCTCCATCGGTACCAATTTCCCTCTATCGAGAAGTCACGGCAGAGCTCCAAGCTGCCCAAGCGATGGTGGACTCCCTCAAAACCCACAATCAGCAATTAGTCCAACAAAATGAACAACTGCGGCGAGAAGTAGAAACAGTAGTTCAAGTATCCCAACAGTTACAGCAAGTAGTCAACTCAGCTCAGAGCGTCACCCAGACAGGGATGCCTCAAATGCCGTCAGTCAAATTCAATTTCAGCGTTCAACCTCCCCCCCCACCACCTGCAATCTCGCAGACCAACTCTGCCATACCTCAACCACCTCAGACAGTGGCTTTCCCCTTCCCACTACCGGAACCGGAGCCAACAGCCGCCTCGATGCCGCAGCCACTTCCCGAAAAATTATTTACAGAGGTGCCGGAAACTCCTTACCGTGTGCGATCTCAAATCAAAAAAACCTCAGATTTAAGTGGATTGTGGTTGGCTATCGCGATTTTTCTGATTGTGATTGCAGCTTTTGGTGCAGGTTATTTAGTAGTCCGCCCTTTATTAATGAAAAAGTAAATTCCAACAAGAATCCCACGGTTCGATCCGTGGGATTTTAAACAAAACCTAGCATAAATTGTTCAAAGTTACGCTAATTGGCCATCATCCTCTCGCGGCACTGGTTTCTACTGAACGAGGGGCATACTGCTCTTCACAAGCAGAACCTACGATTCCCACCCCTGGCTCGAAACCGCGCGTGAACTCAGTGAGTTTTACCTGTTTAGCTTCCAAAGCTGTCTGTAGCACCTTCATGGCTCGGTGAGGGTCGCCGGCTCCGCAGAAAAATAAGTCTGCAGCAAAATAACCGTGTTCAGGCCAAGTATGGATTGCTATATGAGACTCAGCCAAAGTAGCAGTAGCTGTCACTCCGTGAGGACTAAACTGGTGTACGCACAAATCGATGAGAGTAGCTCCTCCGGCTTCGATCGCATCGAGAATAGCGCGGCGGATACGTTCAGGATCGTTGAGCAGGTCTCCAGGAGACTGCCAAGCATCAGCGACCAGATGGGTTCCCAATTGTTTCATTCTGCGGGGTTTTACCTCTATTGATTTTAAGTCTCAAACCTTTTAACGTTAGCACGATGTCAAAAATTTGGCAAGTATGTTTCACAAAGAAAAATGAAGATTAGGAGAAATACCTACCACCAAGCGCTGCCTGTATGGTGGGATCAAACTGTCTCACAGGTAGATGCCACTAATGGAATTCGTGTTGTTTCAGCGCTGCCAAGTTCTTCTCAAACAACCTTGTTTGATTAAAGCAATCTCTTGTTTCCAGTGGCTAAAAACCAAAGCTCGATCGTTCCGGCTGTGGCGGAATTGATATCAGATCGAAAGGCCAAAGATGGACGGCTATGCTCTCATGCGTAAAATTTGGCAGATCCTAGACGATCGCCCGGCGGGCAGATTCCAGCGCTCGCTCTGGCAGCCTATGCTGTAAAAGTTGACCAGCAACAGGCGATCTCCGCTGGGTGTCTGGCGTCACCTAGCTAAACCCGCCCGGTCAGCCGAGATAGTATCGTTGCCCGTTTGTGTGGGATCAATGGAAAGACAAGCGCATGATCCAGCAGTATCAACTCGTTGAACAGATTTTTGCAGGAAATAGCGAGATGGCGATGCTGATGCGATCGCACGATTGGTCGCAAACGCCGCTGGGGGCTGTCGAAACCTGGTCGCAAAGCTTAAAAACCGCGATTCGGATCATCTTAGGCTCTCGTTACCCCATGTTCGTCTGGTGGGGACAGCAGATGACCAAGTTTTATAACGATGCTTACATTCCTATGCTCGGCAAGCGACATCCGCAAGCACTAGGTCAGCCTGCCTCACGGGTATGGGCTGAAATCTGGGACACGCTAGGCCCGCAAGCAGAAGCGGTTTTGAACCAGGGACAATCGACGTGGAATCAAGAATTGCTTCTGCTAATGGAGCGCAACGGGTATACAGAGGAAACCTACTTTACCTTTTCCTACAGTCCGGTGGCGAATGATGATGGCCCAGTGGGGGGCATTTTCTGCGCCTGTAGCGAGGACACTCAGCGCGTTTTGAGCGATCGCCACTTGGCAACGCTGCGCGAATTAGCAGCAGAAACAGTCACTGCCAAGACGCAAGAAGCAGCTTGCGAGATTGCCGCCACCGTATTGACCAATAACGCCTATGACATCCCGTTTGCACTGTTTTATCTACTCGATGGCGAAAGCGAGATCGCACGACTCGCGGGTACAACCAGGTTAGCAGCCGGAACCGGAACCTCTTGTGAGGCGATCGAGCTTACATCCGCCCAAAAGTGCCCGTGGCAATTGAACCAAGTCATGGAGACCGGCGAAAGCAGAATCATTGAAAATTTGGAGGCGCAATTTGGACTTTTACCGGGCGGCGCGTGGTCCCAATCTCCTCATCAAGCGGTAGTTCTACCACTAGCTCGATCGGGAGAAACCTTCGGGTTCCTGATTGCTGGAGTGAGTCCGCTGAGAACGTTTGATGATGATTACAAAGGTTTTTTTGACTTGATGGCAGGGCAGGTGACAACAGCGATCGCCAACGCCCAAGCTTACCAACAAGAGCGTAAACGTGCCGAAGCATTAGCTGAGTTAGACCGTGCTAAAACCACGTTTTTTAACAATGTGTCTCACGAATTCCGCACGCCGCTGACCTTAATGCTGTCGCCGTTAGAAGAAACGATCGCCAACCTGGATGGAACAATTCCACCTCAAGAACGGGAACAATTACAGTTGGTGCAGCGTAACGGAATGCGGCTGCTCAAACTCGTCAATAGCTTGCTCGATTTCTCACGCATCGAAGCAGGTCGAGTCCAAGCATCTTATGAACCTGTAGATTTGGCAACCTATACGGCGGAACTTGCTAGCACGTTTCGATCGCTGATTGAACGGGTGGGAATGTCACTTATTGTTGACTGTCCACCCTTGCCCGAAGCGATTTATGTCGATCGCGAAATGTGGGAAAAAATTGTTCTCAATTTATTATCAAATGCCTTTAAGTTTACGCTAGCGGGAACAATTACGGTTCGATTACGGTGTGTAGAAAAATGTGTTGAATTAACGGTTTCAGATACAGGGGTCGGGATTCCGTCCGAAGAACTACCGCATTTATTTGAGCGATTTCATCGAATCAAAAACTCGGAAGGACGGAGTTTTGAAGGCTCCGGCATTGGGCTGTCGCTGGTGCAAGAACTCGTCAAACTACATGGGGGAGCGATCGATGTCAGCAGCACTTTTGGGCAGGGCAGTTGCTTTACAGTGACGATTCCTACCGGAACAGCTCATCTGCCGCCGGAGCGCATTGGCGCCAGCCGCACGTTAGCATCAACGGCGTTAGGCGCGATGCCCTATGTCGAAGAAGCTCAACGCTGGTTGCCAGAAGGCGATTTTAGATTAGAAAAATGGAGCATGGCTCCATCCACTCATGAACTCGTCAATCAACCCGCTCAATCTAAAATCCAAAATCTAAAATCTAAAATTCTCCTGGCAGATGACAACGCTGATATGCGCGATTATATTCGACGACTCCTGAGCGGTTCTTATATTGTTCAAACCGTCGCCGATGGCCTTGCCGCATTGACTGCCATTGAGAAGAATCCACCCGATTTGGTATTGACAGATGTGATGATGCCGGGGATGGATGGGTTTGAGTTGTTGCGATCGCTGCGTTCTAATCCCGCAACCCAAGACATTCCCATCATTCTATTATCAGCCCGCGCGGGCGAAGAAGCGCGTATTGAAGGACTCGCAGCCGGAGCCGATGACTATCTGATTAAACCATTCTCGGCGCGTGAACTGCTGGCAAGGGTAGAAGCAAGTTTGAAGCTGGCACGGCTGCGGCAGGAAGCCACGGTGCGAGAGCGAACCATTCTGGGGCGCATAACCGATGCGTTTATGGCAATGGATCTCGACTTTCGCTTGACCTATGCTAATGAAGCCGCACAACGAGTGTCGCGAACTCCTTTAGAAGCAATGCTGGGCAAAACGATGTGGGAAGCCTTCCCAGGCACGATCGGCAATCAGTTTGAAATCCAGTATCGCCGATCGCTCAGCGAGCAAATCGCGGTGGACTTTGAGGAATATTATGCTCCGTTTGATCTGTGGGTTGAGGTTCACGTTTATCCTTCACCGACGGGGCTGTCTCTTTTCTTTCGGGATATCAACGATCGCAAAAAAATAGAGCAGGAACGGGAACGGTTTCTTGCCGTCGGTTCAGATTTGCAAGTGATTACGGGCATAAACGGGCATTTCCACTGGGTGAGCCCAACCTTTGAACGAACCCTCGGCTGGACACCAGACGAAATGACATCCCGCCCCTGGACTGAGTTTGTCCACCCAGACTACCTCAGCGCCTCCATTGCAGAAACCGATAGTCTGTTCTCCGGTAACGAAACCTTTACGTTTGAAAACCGTTACCGCCACAAAGACGGTTCCTATCGCTGGTTTCTCTGGAATGCCCAGCCGTACCCAGAAGAACAAGTGATTTACGGCGCTGCCGTTGATATCACCGAGCGCGTGCGCGTTGAAAACGAGCGCCAACGGGCCCAAAAAGCCTTGCGTGAAAGCGAGGAGCAGAGTCGGAATATTCTGGAGAGCATTGGTGAAGCATTTTTTGCCCTGGATGAGAACTGGCGGTTCACCTACGTCAATCAATTTGCCGAAAAACTGCTCGCTCGCATTCCGGGTGATTTGATTGGCAAGAATTTATGGGAAGAATACCCAGGACTGATTGGCAACGAGTTTGAGCCGATCTATTGGATACCCATGCGCGATCGCGTGCCTGCGTCACTGACGGCGTTTTATCCCGACCACGATCGTTGGTACGAAGTCCGCAGCTACCCTGCCGCAAATGGAATCACCGTTTATTTCAAGAATGTCACCGATCAAATTCAAGCGGAAGCAGCCCTGCGCCAATCGGAGGAACGCTATCGAACGCTGTTTGAGTCGATCGATGAAGGCTTTTGCATCATTGAAGTGCTGTTTGATGCCAATGACACGCCGATCGACTACCGCTTCTTAGAAATCAATCCTGTCTTCGAGCAACAAACAGGACTTCAACAAGCAGTTGGTAAAACGGCGCGTCAGTTAGTTCCAGATATTGAAGACCACTGGATTAAGATTTACGGTCAAGTCGCCTTGACGGGTTCACCCGTTCGCTTTGAAAATGGCTCTGAAGCGATGAACCGTTGGTTTGACGTTTATGCTTGCCGCACCGGGCAGCCAGAAGCCCGAAAAGTTGCGCTCGTGTTCAAAGATATTAGCGATCGCAAGCGCATCGAAGCTGAACGCGAACAACTCCTGCAACGAGAACAGATTGCACGAGAAGCCGCCGAACGTGCCAACCGCATTAAAGACGAGTTTCTGGCAGTGCTGTCTCATGAGTTGCGATCGCCGCTCAATCCGATTCTCGGCTGGTCGAACTTGTTACAGCGAGGAAATCTGGACGCTACAAAAACTGCTACCGCCCTTGCCACGATCGAACGCAACGCCCGACTCCAGTCACAACTGATTGATGACCTACTCGACATCTCCCGCATTCTGAGCGGCAAACTGAGTTTGAATGCGATGTCTGTTGACTTGAATATGGTGATCTCGGCCGCGTTAGAAACCGTTCGACTAGCCGCCGAAGCCAAGTCACTGCAAATTCAAACCACCTTTTCACCCTCCCAGGGAATGGTAATTGGCGATTCCGGGCGTTTGCAGCAAGTAATCTGGAATCTTTTATCCAATGCGGTGAAATTCACCCCTCAAGGCGGGCAAATTACCGTTAGGTTAACCCAAACTGGAACTCATGCCCAGATTCAAGTTACCGATACTGGAAAAGGCATCAATCCTGACTTTCTGCCTTATGTGTTTGAGCATTTTCGGCAAGAGGATGGAGCCACAACTCGTAAATTTGGGGGTTTGGGATTGGGGTTGGCGATTGCACGGCAAGTTGTCGAGATGCACGGCGGCAAAATTTGGGTTGAGAGTAGGGGTGAAGGACATGGGGCCACCTTCACCGTTGAACTTCCCCTCTTGCGTACCGCGAATCCGGTTGAAGAAGCTGGCGGCCTGGCTGAAGCTCGATCAAACGATCTTCACCTTGCCTCTGTGCGCGTGTTGGTTGTGGATGATGAACAGGATTCAGGCGATTTTGTGGCGTTTGTAGCGGAAGAAGCCGGAGCCAAAGTGACTGCTGTTGGGTCTGCGATCGAGGCGTTGCAACTGCTCTCAACCACACCCTTCGATATCCTCCTGTGCGACATCGGAATGCCAGATATGGATGGCTATATGCTAGTAGGGCAAGTGAGAGCTCTACCATCAGAACAGGGCGGGCAAATTCCGGCGATCGCCCTGACTGCTTATGCTGGAGACTTTAATCAGAACCAAGCTCTTGCTGCTGGGTTTCAACGTCATCTTGCAAAACCTGTCGAACCCAATGAGTTAGTCGAAGCAATCGTGACATTGCTAAGGAAAGTGAATCGCTGACTCCGAATTTTAATAGATTGTCGATCGTCCACAATCTCTATAAACCCTCCCTCCACAACCAATAACTGACTTCTAACTCCTGAATCCTGAGTTCTTTATTGTCAAAAGTTTTGAGTTTTAAATTAAAGATTATTTAACTTAAAACTCAAAACTATTTTCCTTAATCAACTCATCATATCAATTCCGGCTGAGCCGGAATGATATCAAATCCGCGCTCCGAAGTCTGGCGTAAAGTCGAATCCCGAAGCCAACAAATAACTCGCTTTTCATTTTTTTGACCCCTCCTTCTACAGTCAACCGTCAACCGTCAACAATGATAAGGAGTGCAGCCGGAATCGATATTAATCCCGGCTGTGAGTAGCTCCATTCGGCAAAATCGCCCCGCCCAAAGCTGCTTCATTCAAATTATCAACATTCAAGCTCGCCCCAATCAAATTAGCCTCCGACAAATTAGTTCCTGTCAAATTCGCCCCTGTGAGAGAACTTAGCAGCAAACCCGCTCCCGACAAATTGGCGTGACTCAAATTCGCCCCCCGCAAATCCGCTTCCAGCAAGCTAGCACCTGCCAAATTTGCACCGCTCAAGTTAGCTCCCCGCAAAGAAGCTTTGTTCAAATTCGCAGCCCTCAAATCAGCATTGTGCAGAATCAAACCATTTAAATTAGCTTTACTCAAATTAGCTCCCTGCAAGTCAGCACCGCTCAAATTAGAGCCATTGAGATTGGCCGATTGCAAGTCAGCGCCGCTCAAGTCAGCACCGCTCAAATTAGCAGCGCTAATAGAAGCCTCCCGCAGACTTGCTTCGCTCAAACAAGCCCCAACTAAATTGACGCCGCTGAGATTTCCGCGATTGAGATAAGCCCGAGTTAAAGTTGCTCCGCTCAGGTTCGCCCCGGTCAAATCTACCTCGCTGAGAATCGCTCTAGTCAGATTGGCTCTGCTTAAATCTACCCCGCTCATAATTGCTCGGCTCAGCGTCGCCCCGCTCAAATTAGCCTCCGTTAGTTTTGAGCCGCTTAGCAAACAAGCTCCTACTAAACTCGCTCCCGTCATCACAGCTTTGCTCAAATCAGCCTGAGACAATATTGCTCCGCTGAGATTTGCCCCGCTAAAATCTGCGGATATCGCCACAGTTCCAGTTAAACTAGAACTCCCGAGGTTAGCTTCAATTAATTTCGCCTTAGACAAATTAGCCCCGCTCAAGTCTGCGGCGTTTAAATTAGCTCCAATCAGTTTGCTCCTAATTAAGTTGGCACCTTTCAAATTAGCGTTGCTCAAATTTGTTCGACTGAGATTAGCTTCACTCAAATGAGCTGCAATGAGGTTAGCTCCTCGAAAATCTCGTTCTCCGTTTCTATGTCTAATTAAAAGTTCATCGGCACTTAAAAGTTCAGTGAAATTCATAAAAAAATTGAGTGAGTTTCCTTAATTTCTCGATGTTCTATGTTGTGTGAAAGTTTGTACTATCGTGTTTGCCAGTCAGTTTTTTAAACTAAAACTGCCACATTAACCATTGTCAAAACTGCTTGATTTCTACCATCACCCTGCTCACCTAGTTATAATTTACAAAAATAAACCTGGTTCTGGTATAATCTGAGGTAGGCTAGCGCGAAAGTTATGAAAAAATCGCGTTTCTCGCCGACTGTAAGTCCTGTAAGTATTATTGTTTTAGTAATTAGTTTGCGGTTAATTTTAGTTGTTAATTGTTAGTTGTATTTATACTAACTGCTAACCACTAATTATTACCTGCTAACTATTTACCAAAATACCGATAATTTGTCGATCGATCTTGTCAAGGTCGATCAAATATTGAGGGTATTGCTGGCGGCATCCGCGCCGCATTCTGACCGGAAAATTTGCCAGTACAGGCGATCGAATTTATGAGTGCAATCAAGAAAGAAGATATCGGAGCTTCAACCCCTAATGCCTTCTAAATAAGTGCTTTCTACCTTCGAGGAACCCGGACGGCAGCGCGAGGCCAGCTCAGCTAGTGTCACCTCCCCCCACTGTGCTCCGTGCCAGTGAAAACCAACAGGAAGGCTGTTTCCCTCGGAGTGCTGAGCGAGTCGTCGGCGAAGCAAGCAATACGCTGTGCTGAGCCTGAGATTGCGCGAAAAAATGGATCGCGAGTCGTTCCCGTATTCCCGCGCTGCTGTGCTTGCTGTTAATGTTTTCTCGATCCATGAGCGCTTGCGGTTCTAATTTACAGAACACTCGACACCAGACGCGCTCCCGGACATAAAAGCTGTTCCTGGGCTTCTCAAATGCTTCCCTGAGACATTTCCAGAAAAACTGTATTCATGCCGCAGGTCTTGCCAACAGCAATTGGGCTGCTACAGCCAAGCAATGACCAGCCTAAGTCTTGCGGGAAGGCGACGACAATATTATTCTAATAGTTGCCGACCACTGCAGGCCATACTCGGCGCGCGGGACTGGCTACTTCACCTGTATAAGTTGCTCAAATTAGCTACCCATAATTAAAGATACTCGCTCTTTGACTAACTGGGCAATATCTGTGGTAATTTAGGTCATTAAATTTGATAATACTGCGGGGTTTAAAATCGAGCAGTAGTGAGTGTTACAGACTAAAAAAACGCTGCGGATTTCTGCTGTAAAATTTCAGGGAGCCGATCGATCCTCCGGCGCAAAGTCCAGCTCACGGATTGAACCCCTAATCAAAATTAAACTTTTGAGAGGTGGCGTTTTTAGGTTTCCAGAACAAAACAAAAGCCGGCTTTCAGGGAAAAAGCCGACTTTTGAGATAATTTTACCGACGAAGCATAAAACCGCTAGGTCGCCGCTGTTGGTTGCATTACTTTCCACAATCCGAGTGCGCCAGTGTGACTAGCCTGGTGAAAGTAGAAACAATGCCCAAACAAAGTCTGAATTATTAAACCCGACGGTTGCCGGTAACGCCCTGATTGGGATCGTAAATACCAGGCGTAGTATCAACCCCTGGAGTGCCAGGAGCGCCGTAATCAGCCCGAGCACTATCGACGCTGGGATAGTCGTAGGTGTTCCAATGTTGAATACCTCCGCGACTCAGGATGCTTTCGGCTTGAGCGACTTCTGTTTCGCTGCCGTCAACCAGTACCAAGTAATCTCCTCTCGCCACGCGATCGTTGTATACTCTAGCTTCCTCTTCGGGAATTCCCATACCGACTAAAGCTCCGATCAAGCCACCTGCTGCGGCACCCAAAGCTGTACCGGCTAGTGTAGTGGCGATCGCCGTAGCTGAGGCTCCTGCCAGCATAATCGGCCCGATGCCTGGAATTGCCACTAGACCCAGACCTACCAACAAGCCTGTCAAACCGCCCAAAGTGCCACCCGTGAGGGCGCCTTTTGTGGCCCCTTCATCGGCCTTGTTGTCCGTGCTGTCGTGCACGTCAATGCCTGCGATGTCCCCTTTCGAGTCAGCATCCTTAGCGATGACCGAAACCCGATTCATGTCGAAACCGGCAGTTCTCAGTTCTCCCAGCGCGTGTTCCGTCTCGCGGCGGGTTGAAAATACTCCCACGGCGCGCTTCTGGCGACCCGAAGCTCTGCGGCCGGTGTCTGCCGGCACATCGTAAATGCCCCAATCCTGAATGCCCCGCACAGTCATAATTCCTTCGGCTGTGGCAAGTTCGGCATCTGTTCCTTCTACGAATACCAAATATTCTCCGCGCGAGACGCGATCGTTATAAACCTTAGCTTTTTCTTCGGGAACTCCCAAGCCGACCAAACCGCCTACCAAACCGCCTGCTGCTGCCCCAATCGCGCCTCCGATTACAGTATCTGCCAGCAGAGTTGCGATCGCGCCCCCCGCCATCACCGGGCCAACTCCCGGAATCGCCAGGGCCCCAATGCTTCCGAGTAACCCAATCAAACCGCCCGTCACGACTCCCGCTGTCGCGCCTGCTTTGGCGCCGCCGGCCACTTGGTCGTCGGTATCCTTACCAGTACCAGTACCAGTACCAGTGCTAGCGCCCGCAATTTTGCTGCGATCGAGATTTTCGCCAACTACCGAAACTTTATTCATCGGAAACCCGGTACTTTGCAGTTCCATCAGGGCTAGTTCCGTATCTCGATAACTAGAAAATGCTCCTACAGCTCGCTTGTGTTGACCTAAAGCCATTTTTTTTCTCCTGGAAAATATACTACTTTTACACAACCACAGAATTTATGCTCTGCCATCAATCACATTTAGTCATTTTTTCCCAACAATTTTCATCGGTCGCTGGGAATAAATTCCCGCTCTATCTTCAGGTTGGTTTTCCACTAATTCTCCGGGATGGAAATCGGAAATTGGGAAGGGGAAGTTGCAGGTATTGCGCGAGTTTTGAATGGCTGAATTTAAAATTCAATTTAAACTCTTTCACTTAAAATCCCGCTCTTCCTTGATAGTCACCTAAGCCTTGCAATCTGCTCCGCAAGCAATTTTACAATGCCAAACTTTACCCTCTTCCCTCAGACTTCTCTCTTAGATAACTACATCTTTCTCCCTTCTTTCCCTCGGAATTCTTCCGGCTAATTTATTGATTACTGCTAGGCGATGCGGGTGCAGCGGGGGCGACAACAGCCGTAACATTGACATTTTTAACACCCTTAATCTCTTTAGCTAGTGGCTCAATTTTAGCTAAATCAGTTTGATTGGGAACTGTGCCACCTACGGTGACAAGCCCGTCTTTTGCCTCAACAGTTAGCTGACCTTTAGTGATGTTTACTTCTAACTTGGACCGCACTTCACTTTGCAGGTCGCTATCAGCTCTAATTGCATCGCCTCCCGTCACATTGTTGCGCTGTTCTCTGGCCCTGATATCAGCATTTGCTTGGTTTTGGCGAATCTGGCTAGTGGCGTCACCCTGAGTTTTTTGAACAGTATCGGCTGGGGGCGGGGTAGTGGTATTTCCTGTGGGAGAACTAGGAGAATCAGCGCTAGTTTTAGCCACGTCGCTGCAAGCAGCAGCTCCAAATAATAGGATGCTGCTGAGGAGAATTGGTGTTAATTTGTTCATAATAGGTTAATACCCTCCGGGTAAGCTTTCAATGAGGCTGACTTGGTTGAGCCAGATGGGAGCCAGATGGAGCAAGACAGCATCTTTACTTGTGCTTTCTGCGATTTAAAAATCCTTATCTCAAATATATAAACTTGAGGAAGTATCTACATCGCTCCACGGGTGTAAAATTTATCTATGCCGTTAGATAGAGTACAAGAAATACAATAAGGTACTAAGTCAAATTTAGCGTAATTTAGTTCTGACTAGATTCTTCCTCAAAAACGCGGTTGATGGGCATCTTTTTTGTTGCCCAAGCCAATATTTTCCTAAACACCCAGTTGCCAAGCATTAAGTTTTATTAATAAATTCGAGCGCCATTCCCAACTTATTTTTCTCTCTTCCCGGGAATCTGTGATTTATTCGCTCAACATCTCTCCGTTAAATCTGTTAAATCTCGTACACTACTCATTGCCAAACTTCCTGCTTCAAAACAAACGAAAAGAGTCGAGAAATTTTTTAGCATTTTCTGGTTCTGGGGTAGTGGCAACCAGCCCATAAACGCGGGTTTCCACCAAAAAAACTTGACCTACACCTATCGGTTCAGTGGGGGAAAGCGGCTGAAACTCAAACTCTTTTCCCGGATAGCCTCCGAGGGAAATATCCCGCACTTGCAACAATTTAGCATTCGCTCCCACGACGAATAAATCAACTGCACTATTTAAAGTTATTCTGATATTATTGATATTATTGTTACTCAGCCGAAAATCTAGGTCAAAATATTGAAGCAAATAAGTTTCTTTAGTTTTTAAGTTCGATCGATATGTATGAGCAATAATTTGATTTGAAAAAATTTCGGAATTAATTTTGGGATTTCCCGGCATATCGATCGCAAACTGGCCCATCGCTGAGCAAAATGGCTGCCACTCTGGCGTCTGAATGGCTGTCCGCAGCGGGGCTGGTTGAGATGCAGCGGGACGGGCAAACTTGACAGGCGAGACAAGTAATGTAGCAGTAACTAGAAGTAAATACAAAAATTTCATTTGGGTAAGAAATATATTTGCCTGATCGATCTGCGCTAGCCTAGAAATATATCCGCAAAGGGGGGATTTATGCTGAATATTATATTTACTCAACGGCGAGGCAACTCTCAGGGGCGATCGCCAGCTAAAACCAGTAAAACCAGTAAAACCAATATACTCGCTGCTGTAAATACTTGGCTAGCGGTGTGTCTGCTGGCTGCTGTCACAGCTTGTGCAAACAGCCCCAACAGCAAGGCACTCGAAGAATCTTTAGCCGCTGATCCGCAATTAAAACAAAATCCAGTGGTTTTCTCTTCCCCGCCACCAGCGACAGCAATTGAGACAAACTCTACCGCCAAACTTCCTCCCGATTTCCCAACAGAGATTCCACTCTATCCTAATGCTGAGTTAATCGAAGTTGGTGGGCAAACCGATCCGTCGCAAAAAAATGTGCGGCTGCGCTGGGAAAGCACAGATCCTGTTAATTCGGTTCAGAACTTTTACTCCACAGAGTTTGGGCGTCGCAACTGGGAAATAGTCAGCCGTCCCACCGCCGAGGGACAAGGTTCTTTAGTAGCAACGCGAGATAATTTACGGGTAACAGTGTCGCTTTCTCCTACTCAAAAGGTAGGGGGTTCTACAGAATTTGCGATCGACTACAGCAAAGAAAGCCCCGAAATTGCCGCCAGTCCCCAACCTAATAATTCCGAGTCTAGCGCATCTCCAACCGCTTCACCAACTCCATCTAATTCAGAGGAAACTACTTCCACACCATCCGCCTCTCCAAAATCAGCAAAAGTTAGCCAACTAGACACCCAAATTCCTCAACAGTTGCGGCAGTATGTGGCTGATTTAAGTCAGTTGGAAGTGCTAAAAGTGCGATCCTCTCCGAGGGCTTCGCTAACGACAGAAAGTGCTAATTTAGAAACTGGCAACACTTTGCCCAAACCCAACAAAATTATCACTCGCCGCGAATACGCCCGCTGGTTAGTCGCAGCTAACAACCAGATTTATGCTAGCCGTCAAGCCAAACAAATTAGATTAGCAGTAGACTCTAGCGAACCAGCCTTTTCTGACGTACCCAAAACAGACCCGGATTTTTCAGCAATTCAAGGTTTAGCAGAAGCCGGTATAATTCCGAGTTCGCTTTCAGGAGAAACTAAAGATGTGAAATTCCGCCCGGATGCACCTTTAACTCGCGAAACAATGATTCTCTGGAAAGTGCCTTTAGATAGTCGTCAAGTTTTGCCGACAGCTAACATTGAGGGAGTGAAAGAAAAGTGGGGCTTTCAAGATGCTTCTAAGATTGATTCCCAGGCATCGCGGGCAGTTTTAGCTGATTTTAACAATGGAGATTTGGCGAATATTCGTCGCGTTTTTGGTTTTACTACTCTGTTTCAGCCGAAGAAACCAGTGACTCGCGCCGAAGCTGCTGCTAGTTTGTGGTATTTTGGCGTTCAAGATCAGGGATTGTCTGCTAAAGATGCCCTGGAAGCAAAGTCTCCACCTGCTGAGTAGAGTTGTTTGGGGTGGTTAAAAGTTTTGAACACAGCATCTACTTACCAATACCTCAAAAACCGGGTCTTTTCTCTGTAAGCAAACCCGGTTTTTGCGTCCAACACTGACGAAATTGTACCAATTTTTGATTCATCGGCGTGCGATCGCCCGACACAAAAATTGCAGCTTGAGTTTCTAGGATTTCGGTGAATATGGCTTACCCCGAAACCGACTTTTATCTACGAAAACGCCACCTAAAACGCGAGGCAGATCCGGTGAAAAACCTTATTTCTTTAATTCCTATGGGGGAGTTCTCGTAAAAACCCTGTGTATCATAAATCGGCTTTTCTGTCGTTGTGGCCTACCCTAGGAGATAGATTTTTTTTGCTTTAATCTTAATTTCTGTATCCTGCCATACAACCGCTGCATTTGGCGGGCAAATTTTATACATATTTTAACTAACACTTTGTTCAAAACTCTCAGTAGGATTCCGGATGGCTTAGCGGCCTTAACGATAAATGAAAAACAGTGTTTGAGCTCTTGGAGAGCATTTTTAATGTACGATATTACCTTATTTACCTCGCAAAACATGGCGAAATGCAGCTTAGTCCTGCGCCACTTAGGTAGAAATACTGCTAGTATGGAAGCCAGCAGCCAGAAGATTGTTAACTATATTTACCGACATTTTTGCGATTCGCAAACTGGAGAAAATACCTGTGCCTTAGTGCGTTTGTTCAAAACTCATCCCTACGGGGAATTAGAAGACTCATTGCAACAATCCGCGCGCCGCTTGATGAAGGGCAATTCCCCCGCCGCCGACATGAAATGTTGGACTCTGCTAGCAGCCGCAGGCAGAGAACCGCAGTGGAATTCTCGGCACACAGCAGCAGAAAATACAGCTATTCCATTAATTAGTACAAAATTAGTGGCTCAAATGCCGGCGATTTCAGAAATAATCCGGCAGTTCGGTTTAGACATTCCTACATTCCTCGGAATTGAGCGAGAGAGGTTCTTGCAATTAGAACCCGCAGTATTAAATATTTTTCACGTATCAGAAGCAAAAGGCAGCCCCTTTATTCCTGAGCAAAATTCCTTAATTATCCCCTACCAAGTCAAGTCTGTCTTGGGATTTGGGGGACTTCTGCCGTCAGGAAGTGTGTTTGCGGTAGTGATGTTCCTGAAAGTTAAAATTCCCCAAAGCAGGGCTGAAATGTTTAAAGATTTGGCCCTTAGTGTAAAAACCGCATTATCCATGCCCGACGAACAAAGTGTTTTTGACTATTCAGAAAATCCTACAAATTTTGTTACAAATAACTATTTTGCCGAAACCCAATTACTGGAAAATCAAGTTGCCAATTTAATTCAATTGCTGGATTTTTCCGAACAAGAAATGCTCAGACAAGCCGCTCGGTTTCAACAGACAATTGACAATTTACAGCGCGAACTGGCAGAAGTTAAAAATAAGTAACAAGCTTTGAGAGTAAGCCAAAATTCGTTTACAGGCATCCTCACTATTTCCAAAGATGCTATTTAGCGCTTAGATAAAAATCAAGGAAGTCAGCGTTTTAATCAAGGGGAAGAACAGATTTAAACTAAGGTCTGTGTTTAGCAACCCGGTTTATCCATGAAACCGAGTTGTTGCGGTGTTTGCGGATACGAATTTACGATCGCACATTTTCCCGATCGAGTTTTTCGCTATCAGCCAACTTACAAATGGCTAGCGGCGCGCCTTTCTGCGGGAAATTGGTCGCACTGGCGAGAAGGGCTAAACGCTTTGAGCGTAACTTTTGTAGCATTTGCTATTTCCTTAAGTGTTAGTTCGTTTTTGCTTCCGGCTCCCTATGGAAGCGCCAACTTAGATTATTATTTGTTAAGGAGGAGTCTATTTTGGTTGAGGCTAAGTATCATGCCAACAATATTTTTTATAGGGCCGGCTTACCCCTACAAATATGACTGTAAAATTCAACATCCGAAAAGCCTGAGTCGTAAGTTTTTGGCAGGGGAGAATTGATGGGGCTCTACACAAAAGCGCAGTTACAATAGGAAAAGAAAATAACTGCTGGGACTAACGTGCGGCGCGATGGGGATACTGAGTGAACGAAGGCTACAAATCTCCCCGATTTGAAGCCTTATATTTGTCAATAGGAATTTTTGACAGCAACAACGCGAATTCGGCGATAATCTGCACTCCAATTACCATCGCGGTACAGCGTCGGCAGTAAACGTTCTTCAACTACGTTAATTACGTGCGATCGCACATCATCAGACAACCCGGACAAAAACCCGCCAGCAAACATCTCAATCCAATTTACCATACCCGCGCTGCCACCTTCTAGGGGAGTCGGTCGATCGAACAAAACCGCATAACCCACATCAAATCCCTGCTTTTCCAAAAGCCCAGCATACTCGCCAATACTCGGAAAATACCAAGGATTAAGCGCTTGAGGCTCCTCGCACCCAATTTCTGACAAAACACTCAAAAGTGCCCGGACGATCGCCCCCACGTTCCCCTTACCGCCAAACTCAGCCACAAAACGCCCTCCCGGCTTCAGCGCTTTTTCCACACAATTAATCACAGCATCCGGCTGTTTAATCCAGTGCAAAACAGCATTAGAAAACACAGCATCTAACGGCTCTTCTACTTGAAAACTCCTCGCATCTGCGACAGCGAAGTTAATGTGAGGGTAGTTAACTTTTGCCGTAGAAATCATCGACAAAGAGGAATCAATACCTTGCACCAAAGCACCACTTTGAGCAATCTTTTCAGTTAACTGTCCCGTACCGCAGCCCAAATCCAGAATTTGTTCACCAGCCTTCGGAGCGAGTAACTCCAAAAGCGATTCGCCGTACTGCCAAACAAAAGCATAATTTTGCTCATAAAGAGCTGTATTCCAAGAATTTTCTGACATCTCTTCTCTTCTTTCCTCTTCTCTTTTCTCTATTATTCTCTTCGCGTTCTAGCGCTAACGCGCCGCTTCGCTAACGCGCCTTCGCGGTTCGTTATTAAATTATTTGCTAGCAAGCAGATTAATTCCATCCCCATCAATACGGCAAACTCTAATCTTTTCCAAAATCCGCGCTCCCTGCTTTTGGTAAAAAGCAATTCCCGGCGCATTGCCAGTATTAACAGTCCATTCAATCCGCCCGCAATTTGTGGACTCAGCAATTTGTGCCAAATACTTTAACAGCGCTGTACCGACTCCCATACCGCGCATAGGAGCTTGCACAAATAAATCATCAAGCCAAAGGCACGGCTGCGTCAACAAACTTGAATAGGAGGAATAAAAAAGAGCAAATCCTACGGCTTTTTCGGCAACTTCCGCCAACAAAACCCGCACTAGCGGAGGCTGGCAAAACAACGTTTGCTGCAATTTCTCTGCTGTTGCTGCTAACAAATTATTAGAGCCATCAAACTCGCTTTTTTGGGAAATAAAATCCACGATTAATTCCAAATCTGCCAGCTCTGCTTCTCTAATTTTGATATCCAAATTAGCCATTGTTTAATTCTCAACTTCGCCTATTAATCACTGTATGAAATATCATCACCAATGTCCAATATATGTTTGACTAACCACTTATACTTTTAAAATATCAATCATTGGGACTTATGGAACTTCGGCATTTGCGTTATTTCATTGCAGTTGCAGAGGAACTGAATTTCACTCGCGCAGCCGAAAAACTGCATATTGCCCAACCTCCGCTGAGTCAACAAATCCAGCATTTAGAGGCAGAGTTGGGGTTTCAACTGTTTCGCCGCACCAAGCGGACGGTGCATTTAACGGCTGCGGGACAGGTTTTTTTCGAGGAGGCCGGGAAAATTCTGCAGCAAGTCGATCGAGCAATTCAACTCGGCCGACAAACCAGTCGGGGCGAACTCGGCCAACTGACGATCGGCTTTGTGAGTTCGGCAGCACACAACGTGGTTCCAGCCATTTTGCAGGCTTTTCGCACTCGGTGTCCCGCCGTCAAACTCGAACTGCACGAACTGACGACAAATGAACAGTTGCAGCGCCTGCGGTTCGGGCAAATTGATATCGGCTTCGTGCGTCCTCCGGTTGAGGAAGAGGGGATAAATTCTGAAATCGTTTTTCGAGAACCGCTGATCGTGGCACTTCCAGAAACGCATCCGGCGGCCGATCGCACGCATCTTGAATTACGCGAACTTTCCACGGAACCGTTCATTTTATTTCCCCGTTCCCAGGCTCCGGGATTGTACGATGCGATCGTCAGTCTTTGTCAGCAAGCAGGTTTTAGCCCGATCGCGGCTCAAGAAGCAATTCAAATGCAAACCATTGTGAGTCTGGTAGCCGCCGAGATGGGAGTGGCGATCGTCCCTGAATCGATGCAAAATTTCCAGCGCAGCGGGGTTGTTTACAAATCTTTGCCAGAATCAACCTGCATTGTGGCGATCGCCCTAATTTGGCGCAGCGATCCAACGGCGGCGGTGCAGCGGTTTTTGGAAGTCGCCAGACAGCAGCAGCGGATTTGAGATTTGAGAAAAGAGATTGTAAATTTTAGATTGACTGGTAATTTGACAAAGTTATCAAAACTCAAAGATTTTCTGTGCAACAACACCCGTAGAATGATTAATTGATGCTCGGAGTTCGAGCAACTACCGCCGTAAAAGTCGGCACGATGCGACCCCAACGGCTCAGAATATCCCACATAACTATTCAGTACAAGAGAGCAAGGGATGGTATTGGCAACAGAAATGGGTTCGTCCCAACCGGAATCCTCTTTCGATTTATCTACTTATCTAGTCAAGCGAAAAGAGGCGATCGAGGTAGCTCTCGACAGTGCACTGCCGGTCATCTACCCAGAAAAAATCTACGAAGCAATGCGCTACTCGCTGCTAGCGGGGGGCAAGCGCCTGCGTCCGATCCTGTGTCTCGCTAGCTGCGAACTGGCCGGCGGCACTACATCTATGGCAATTCCGACAGCTTGCGCTTTGGAAATGATCCACACGATGTCGCTGATTCACGACGATTTGCCGGCAATGGACAATGACGACTACCGGCGTGGCAAACTGACGAACCACAAAGTCTACGGCGAGGATATCGCCATTTTGGCTGGCGATGGTTTGCTGACCTATGCTTTTGAATTTATCGCCACTAAAACTGAGAACGTACCCCCCCAACAGGTGTTGCAGACGATCGCCCATTTGGCGCGGGCATCGGGCGCTGCTGGACTCGTAGGCGGTCAAGTGGTTGATTTGGAATCGGAAGGAAAGACAGATGTTTCTTTGGAAACTTTGAATTACATTCACGCTCACAAAACAGGCGCGCTGTTAGAGGCTTGCGTAGTTTGTGGGGCAATTCTGGCTGGGGCCTCGGCTGCCGATTTGCAGCGGCTGTCTCGTTTCGCTCAAAATATTGGGTTGGCTTTCCAGATCATTGACGACATTTTGGATATTACTGCTACCCAAGAAGAACTGGGCAAAACTGCTGGCAAAGATGTTCAAGCAGGAAAAGTCACTTATCCCAGTTTGTGGGGAATTGAGGAGTCTCGGCGCCAAGCTTCGCAGCTTGTTGCTGATGCTAAGGATCAATTGGCAGTGTTTGGGAGCAAAGCTCTACCGCTGCTGGCAATCGCCGATTTTATTACCAGCCGCAGTAACTAGAAATATCAAACACTATGCAGGAAATTTGCAGCAGCGTCTTAAACAATCATGTACTGGTGGTTGCTTTGCTCGCTTGTCTGGCGGCTCAGATCATGAAGCTGCCGGTCGAGTTGGTTAAAAATCGCAAGTTTAATCTTCAGTATTTGGTAACAACGGGGGGAATGCCCAGCGCTCACTCGTCTTTTGTGGGCGCTTTGGCTGCTGAAGTCGGACAAACGATGGGATGGGAAAGTCCGGACTTTGCGATCGCTGCGATCTTTGCAATTATTGTGATGTACGACGCAGCAGGCGTCCGCCAAGCTGCAGGCAAGCAAGCTCGCATCCTCAACCAAATTATTGATGAGTTTTTTGAGGAAGATCACAACCTTAATGAGGCTCGCCTGAAAGAGTTGCTGGGACACACTCCTTTTCAAGTGCTTGTCGGTTTGGGGCTGGGAATTACTATTGCTTGGATCGCAGGGCCTGCATATTAGTTAACTGTTAACTGTTGACTGTTGACTGTTGACTGTTAACTGTTAACTAATCACTACTGACCGAATTCTGCTTGCAGCAGGTCATCATTATCATCGGCGATCGTGGCGACAATAGTAATAACCCGAGAAATTTCCCCGGCCGAGATTTCGGCGATCGTCCGAGTCGATATTACCGCAACTTTATTGTCAACAATCGCAAAATGAGATTCCAAAGTAGACAGCCAATTCATTTCTAGAAGTTTCCGCATTAATTGAGCTTCATTCTTTGCCGGCAACTGCAGTACAAAAGCCCAAACAGTCAAAGTATCATCTTCGGTGTCGCCAGTGAGTTGCACGAACACTTCAACACTGCCGTACTTAAACTTCCAAAGATGTCCGCCAGCTTCATTTTGACCGACCATCACTTTTTGGTCTACAGCCATGCTGGCGATGACAGTTTCAATTTCTTCTGCATAGGTGACGGCTGTGGCTTTTTCGACCTGCTCGGAGGCGATCGCGCTTTCCCTCGATTCGCTTTCTGCGGAAGCTGTTTGTATGTTCGGCTCGCTGGTAGTCATGATTATATTTAGATGGAAAACTATTCCAATAATCAGTTTACTTGCTAAAGCTTAAAATTATGACTTTAAATAACTGGTTCCGAGGCTATGCCTGGGAACCAGTATATGTCTTAGTTTGCGGAGGCAGACGCAAGTTTGACTTGCAGAGCCGTTTTAACCAGGTTCGCGATCGTATTTAAGCCTTGGGCTTAGTCGCCGACTTCTTCTCAATGTTATTCAAGCCGTTGAGGAACATGGGTACCAATTTCTCCATAAATGCCTGCGGATCGCGGTTCCAGGCCCGCTGAGCTACATCGACTCTGGTCATTTGCAGGTCGGGGGCCAGCAGGCTTGCGGGCAAGCGTTCCATCAGGTATTGCGGGCGTTCCCACATCGGCATGGTGTTGGCAATATCCACTAGGCGGGTGACGCGGCGGAGTTCTGCCCCCAACATGATATCCATTCCCGATTCAAAAGCTGCTTGTTCGATCGCCACATACTTGCGCTTTGCCTGTTCCACCTTCTGGCGGTGTTCCGGGCTTTTGGCAGCTATGGAGCCGAGCCAGCGGTTGCCCCAGCGGACGTGACCAGCTTCTTCGGGAAAAATCTTTTCGATGGTTTCGCGAATTTTAACATTTTCTGCGGTTTGGGGGGCCTGTTTGAGGGCGTGGATGTGCGCTGAGAAGTATTCGCAGCCCCGCTTCTCGGTGACGTTAATCGCCGCGAGGGAAGAAATTACGAAGTCTTCGCGGTTTGTGGTGGGGTCTTGTTGTTCCCTGTCATACAACCTTTCAAATTCGTCAATGTAGGAGACTCCTGGCGGCGTTCCCACATTTTGGCCGAGGTCTACCAGCAAGTCGGTGAGCCACATGGCGTGCCGCGCTTCGTCGGAAATGTGCCGAGACAGGTCGCGCACGAGTTCGGCTGGTTCCCCGTTTAGCTGTTCGATCACCTCGGTGAGGTCTTTGCAACTGCGCTGTTCGCTAAACCGGTAGCGGTTGAGGGTGATCAGGTGAATTTCGCGATCGCGCACTACATTAGCTAAAATTTCGCGCGCTCCCATTGCGTTGCGAAGCTTGCGGGGATAGGCAACAGTCATGCTTTTATGTTGTTTTGTAAAGATACCTATATAAGTGTAACGCAGTTTTTTCGACAACCAATTACCTCGCAAGGCAGAAAGTTATTGTTTAGCACGGAGATTCAATTTTATACAGACAGTTTTTTTACTAGCTCAACAAATGACAATAGTTTTGAGTTGCGAGTCATACCATTTTAGATTTGAGATTTGAGATTTTAGATTAAAAATGAGTGATGACTATCAGGGTTTGGAGCTTTTATACAGTTACGTTAGTTTTTTAAACTGCTATCACGCAAGGGTTGCGCGGATCACAGAAAGCAACCTCATACACTCAAAACTTTTCAGGTTCCGTCGAGTCTTTTGCCTCAACAATAGCAGACTCTTGTTGAAATTTTCGCGCCTCTTCTACTTCCAACCTAGCCAGAGTTGTCGCCACATCGGCTAACTGTAAAGCCAGATTCATCCGACAAATCGGGTTTTTTTCCCTCCAGAGGTCTTTTGCCAAGAAATGTACTCGATAGCGAAACATTTTAATTGAATTTGGCGGAGTAACTTTCACGGTCATAGTCTTTCTTCGGTAGAAGTTTGAATGCGGAGCAGCACCCGTTCTAGCTCCAAGTAAACAAATGTCAGCATGATTACTTTATCTTCATCGGTGATTGTAACACTACAGGTTGCCGATCGAGGTTCAACACCTTCGTGCCTGACAACTACAGTATATTTTCCCTGGTTCAGGTTATCAAAATTCACATCTGCCTCAAACAGGTCAACTGTCTCCTCGGCCAGCACTCGTCCTTCTTGAGTCAGTAAAGTGACAAAGGCAATGCCGTCAACAGAAGTCATGGCGACGTTACTCTGATTGCGGATCATCACAAAAATATCGGACATCGTTTGGTCATTGTTAATTGCTAATTGCTAATTTAGAATGAGTGCAGCACCTCACAAACAAAGGAGCATAAATACGGTGAATTCTTTCAAGTTTTTGCTAATTTTGACTGTTAGTGCAGCGGTTCTCTGTTTAGGAAAAAGTGGGGTTCTAGCTGCTGTCTGGAATATCTCTGAGAATGAGCCTGGTTTGCAACTTCACGGCGTGCGGGTTGCTCAAAGGGACGATCGCAATTTAAGCAACTCGAAAGGTACATTAAAAGAAGGCAGTGCCCTCTCTATCGATCCTGATGAAGTTACGGGCATACCAAAAGCTGAGGCGCGACAGCGTTTCATTTTGAATAAGATATATCGGGTTCAGGAAGGCACTACCGCGGACGATTTGTTTATTGTTGATGAGAAAGCAACTAAATGGGCTGTAGAGGATGTTTCTGAGGCTACAATGGGCCCTACTACTAACAGCGTTGCCCAGATAGTGTCGGGTAACGGGAGAGTCTGGGCGCTGATCCAGAAGTTCTAAACTTCAAAAAAACGCCGCTTTTAAGGGCGGCGTTCTTATTAATTAAAAATTCTCGGTTAAAAATGGTATAATTACCATCTTTAATTTTTAATTTTTAATTTTTAATTTTCTAACAGTCGTAGTAGAGAGCAAACTCGTAGGGGTGAGGACGCAGCCGCATCGGGTTGACTTCATTGTCGAGTTTGTAGGAAATCCATGTTTGGATGAAGTCTTCGGTAAATACCCCGGTTTCAGTTAAGAAACTGTGGTCTTTTTCTAAAGCTTCTAAAGCGCCTTCTAAGGAACCGGGAGTTGAAGGAATCTTGCTCAATTCTTCCGGGGAAAGGTCGTAGATATCCACGTCCAAAGGTTCGCCCGGATCGATTTGATTCTTGATGCCGTCTATGCCGGCGCACAGCATGGCTGCAAATGCTAAATAGGGGTTGGATGTGGCATCGGGACAGCGGAATTCTAACCGCTTGGCTTTGGGGTTGGTTCCCGACAACGGAATCCGCACTGATGCCGATCGATTCCCTTGAGAATAAGCTAAGTTTACAGGCGCTTCAAAGCCTGGAACTAAACGCTTGTAGGAATTGGTTGTGGGGTTTGTGATTGCCAAAAGTGCCGGTGCGTGCTTGAGAATGCCGCCGATGTAATGCAGTCCCATTTGACTGAAACCAGCATATTGATCGCCTGCAAATAGAGGTTGACCGTCTTTCCAAATCGACTGGTGAACGTGCATCCCGGAACCGTTGTCGTTAAACAGCGGTTTGGGCATGAAGGTGATGGTTTTGCCGTATTTTTTGCCGACGTTTTTGATTACGTATTTGTAAGTCAGCAAGTAGTCGGCTGCTTGTACTAAAGTGGCAAAGCGGAAACCGAGTTCGCATTGACCGCCGGTGGCGACTTCGTGGTGGTGCTTTTCAATGGGTACGCCACATTTTGCCATTGTCAGCAGCATTTCCGTTCTCATGTCTTGTGAGGTATCGGTTGGTGCTACTGGGAAATAACCTTCTTTGTAACGCGGTTTGTAGCCGAGGTTGCCGCCTGCTTCTTCTTTGCCGGAATTCCAACGACCTTCGATCGAATCTACGTAATAGTAGCCGGAATTTTGGGTTTGGTCGAAGCGAACGTCGTCAAAAATAAAGAATTCTGCTTCCGGGCCAAAGAATGCTGTATCGCCGAGACCGGTCGAAAGCAAGTAGTCTATGGCTTTTTGGGCAATGGTGCGGGGACAGCGACTGTATGGTTCGCCGGTGCGGGGTTCTTTGATGCTGCAAATGAAGCTGATGGTCGGTTCTGCCATGAACGGGTCCATCCAAGCGGTGGTCGGATCGATGACCATCGTCATGTCTGATTCGTTGATGGCTTTCCAGCCCCTAATGCTGGAACCGTCGAAGGGTACGCCGTCTGTGAATGCGGTTTCGTCGATTTGGTCGTGGTACAGGGAAAGGTGCTGCCAGATCCCCGGCATATCGATGAATTTTAGGTCAACAATCTGGATCTTATTTTCTTGTATGTAGTTTAAGGCTTCTTGGGGTGTCTGGAACATGACTTACTCCTGATATTGGTTGTGTCTTGGCGATCGGCCGATTTCAGACTGTGTGGGCGATCGTAGGCCTTCAGTATCCACTATTTTGTATCTATGGCTACAAAATTCTGAAATAGGGGCCCAGTGCGGCCGGGCAGTTTGAAATTTTTGCCCTGTGGATTTTTCGGCTGAAGATACAAGGCAAACGGCTGAATTTTACGACAGTTTGCCACGGATAGACTACCCTTCGTGAAAATCCTATCTCAAATCTTAATCAAACGCCGATTTGTAGTAGTCTACAATAGGCGGTCTGTCTCAGATAGCAAAGTATTGATAAAGATTTTTGGGAGAGAAACTTATGCGCGATGCAGTGACGAGCCTGATTGAAAATTATGATGTTGCTGGTAGGTATTTAGACCGGGATGGTATCGATCGGTTGAAATCTTATTTTGCAACGGGCACGGCACGGGTACAGGCGGCGGCTGCAATTAACAGCAATGCTGCGGCAATTGTCAAGCAAGCTGGTATCCAGCTATTTGCTGAACAGCCAGAACTGATCCGTCCCGGTGGAAATGCCTACACGACTCGTCGCTACGCGGCTTGTCTGCGGGATATGGATTACTACTTGCGCTATGCTACTTACGCCTTGGTGGCTGGAAGTACCGATGTGCTCGATGAGCGCGTGCTGCAAGGTTTGCGAGAAACTTACAATTCTCTAAGCGTTCCCATTGGCCCGACGGTGATGGGGATTAGCATTATGAAGGAGATGGTTAAGGCTCAGGTGGAAGCTGCTGGCTTGTCTGTGGGGCCTTTTTTGGATCAGCCTTTTGATTACATGATTCGCGAATTGAGCGAACAAGATATTTAAGTCAATTTGCTAGTTCTTTTAGCAGCAAATTGCACTTGTGGCTGGCAGTTAGCAGCCGTTAGATCGATCGCTTTTTTTGGCCTCACAGCCTCCAAGCGATCTTTTTTTATGAGTTATACAATTTTAGATTAAAGATTTCAGATTAAAAATTATAGATTAAAAATTATAGATTAAAAATTTGAAGAATGGGGAATGACTTATGAATTAATGGTGTGGAGCTTCCCTATAATTGCATTCTTGTTTGAAACTGGTGCTAGAAATCGTCAACACATCCCCAGACGAGGCATTTGTCTAGGGGATTTTTGGTTGGGCGCAGATCGATTTGTGCGACGGTTGTTACTTCTACTTCGCCGTTGGGGTAGAGAATGTGGATGATGTCACCGCTGACGAAGGCTAGGGGATTTTCTTGACAATTGCCCGGATTTCTGATAGGAAAGTTAATTGTTTTCATAGTCGATCGCCCTAATGGTATTTGTAGCGCTTTTAGCTGCATATAAATCATCCGCTAGTCGCCCAAATTTTTGTGTGATTCTATGAATGTAGCTCTGTGATAAAACTAGACACTCAGAGCGATCTCAGTCACATAATGTGAGCTGGGGGCGATCGCCCGGCGATGATCGAAAAACCAAAATGCTAGCAAAAAATCAGCAGTCCGGCTTGTGCGTAAGTGCTAATCTGGTACTGTCCTTAACCCTATCCGTACAGATTAAAAACCTTGGCTAAACAGCGACTAGACACTTTATTGGTCAGCCTCGATTTGTGCAGTTCCAGACAACAAGCTCAGGCATTGATTAGGACTGGGAAAGTCTCAATCAACCAACAGGTAGTTGACAAACCGGGTACTGAGGTTGACATTGCAGCAAAAATTCAGATCAAAGAGCGATCGCGCTACGTTTCTAGAGGTGGCGACAAATTAGCCAAAGCTTTAGAGGTTTTTGCGATTCCCGTTGCAGGCAGAATTTGTCTCGACGGCGGCATCTCCACAGGAGGTTTTACCGACTGTCTGCTGCAAGCCGGCGCCGCGCTAGTGTATGGCGTAGATGTTGGCTACGGTCAAGCAGATTGGGGCTTGCGTAACGATCCGAGGGTAATTTTGAAAGAACGCACCAATTTGCGGTACATGACTGCTACTGAGCTTTACGGCGACTCTGCGCCAGCAGATTTGGCGGTAGTAGATGTGTCGTTTATTTCCCTGGATAAGATTTTACCCGCGCTGTGGGAATTGTTGACACCACCGCGAGAAGCAGTGTTGCTGGTAAAGCCGCAGTTTGAGGTAGGGCGCGAGAGAGTCGGGAAAAAAGGCGTAGTGCGAGACTCAGCAACTCAAGCTGATGCGATTTTTCAAGTGTGGAAGGCAGCCACAGCTTTAGGATGGCAGGAAAGGGGCTTAACGTGGTCGCCTTTACTTGGCCCGGCGGGTAATATCGAGTATCTTTTATGGTTGGGGATCGATCGCGAACAAGAACCAGACCAGAGGGCGATCGAAGAGAGTGTTGTCAAGGAACGGATCGCACAAGTTACCAAAGCGGCCGCGCGGGAACTTGTCGATCGATTGTAGATTTTACATTTTAGATTGATTTCAAGATGTCAAGCTAATCTATTTTAAAAGTCAAATTTTGAACTCCTGATTAATCTAAAATTTCAAGTTTTTTCGTCAATCGGACTCCTCAACTTTCACAAGAGTGAATAATTCCATGCAATCATTCAAACAAGCCGGTTCGATTTTACTCTACGTTCTAGGTGCCATTGGGTATGTGGCGATTGTAGCTATTATTGTAGGCGTTTCAATTCTCATCAAGTGGGCAGCTTTGCTACTAGCAGACAAATTATTATATACAATTCTCATTATCGGCGATTTGTTGAGAGGTATCGAAATTATTGAACTGTTAAATATATTAATATTTGCTTTTATCGGTATGGGAGTGGGTGTGGCGACAAGGCTTTTACACCCTCAATACGGTCGCAAAATTAGTGCAGCTTTGTTGATAGTTATAGTTCCCTTAGTTTTCATGATTACGCCAGCCATTAGATATAATTCTTGGCTGGACAAAGTAGAGGAATCGGATAACTTATTACCCGCGCAAACTGCAACCTTAACTAACTCATTTTTGAATAGAAAAGTAGGATTGCCTGGTTTTATGGGTTATTACGTATATACTGGTCAGTTTCCCGTTATTCCGGCGAAACAATCGGAGATGAAAGATCTTGACAGCTTTGAAAAAAAAGTTAATTCCAGATTTGTACAGTTCACAGGTATTGCTCCGACTATTGTTACTTGGTCAATGCGGGTTTGTTTTTGGCTGATTAGAATATTTTATTTTTCTATAGCGGTAATTGCCACGATAGCCCATTTTAGGGAAGGTGTTAGAATCGCGAGACGGTAATACGATTTTAGATTTTAGATTTTAGATTAAAGAATGGGGTATCACTGATGAGTATGGTGATTTGGAGTTCACCTACATTTGTATTCTTTTTGGACAATTGTATAAGAATAAAGGTTATTCCTTACTTGGTATGCTAAACTAACAATTAAAATGCCAATAAGCAAACATCTATTTTTGTAATTTTCAAAATTTCTAAAGCCATACGCCGAACTTTTTACAGCGGATTCCAGGTTTATGAAGTACAGTAGCAGCAGCTTCTAAACCAGTTTTTAAAGTGCTGTGGATTAACCAAATAAGCGTGCCGTAGCTAGTAAAACGTCAACCATCTTGGTAGTAATTGGCGAAAACTGACGTAAAAAAGCTTTCAGTGGTGACCACCATAATTAGATCGGATTAAAGTCAGGAGAGTAAGGTGATAAATTCAAGACACTGGCACCAGCGGCTTGAATCAATGGTTCAATCATCGCCAACTTACAGCATATTCCGGCGTTGCTGAGTTAGAGTATGAATAGGAGGAATAATTTATACAATGCCCAGAATGTAAATCAACCCATATCCGTAAAAATGGCAAGAAGAAAGGAAAACAGAATCACATTTGTGTCCAATGTGGTCGTCAATTTATTAATCGCTATGAACCCCATCGAGGTTATAGCGAGAGTATCAAACGTGATTGCCTAAAAATGTATGTCAATGGTATGGGCTTACGGGCGATAGAACGAGTTAAGGGAGTTCATCATACCGGGCGTAATAAATTGGATAAAACAAGTCGGAAAACTGTTGCCAGATGTTTATGATCCTGAAGTCATTCCAGAAGTTGGTGAACTCGATGAATTACAAACTTATGTAAAAAAAAACAGACAAAATCTGGCTGTGGACAGCGGTTGACCACTTTCAACCAGGAATTTTAGGCTGGGTATTAGGGGATCATAGCGCTAAGACATTTGAACCATTATGGGACAAGGTAAGTGCATGGAAATGCTACTTTTATGTAACTGATGGATAGTCTGTATATCCCATGTTTATTCCTGATGAGAAGCAGATTATTAGCAAGACTTATATGACACTCCTTAGAAGGGGAAAATACCAGACTAAGACATTATTTGGCTAGGCTAAATCGTCAGACTCTTTGTTATTCTAAATGTGAGGAAATGCTCAAGCATTCTATTAAGGTATTAATACATTACTTGAAATTTCATGATATTCCCATTCCTGGGGCATTCATACCTTGATTCAGCAACACCAATAATTGTTGTTTGAGAATGCACGCACGATTTGGCATAATGGAGGGAGATATTTTGGTTTGTAAGGCAATTATCTATGTATATCTTGCCTTACAGATTTTTTTGGCTCACTTTTTCAGTGCCATTGGACTGAAGTCCTCACTACCAACTTTATAACGGTTATTGTACTGGAGATAATATTACAGATTTCCTTTAATCCCGATCGCCGTAACAATAGTCCACGCATCCACCAACAGCAGCAGCAGCGTACATAAAAGTAAAATAATATACATCCAAGGCTGCGACAAAGGGCGGACATCTCTAGTATCAATAGCTGTTTTTGCTTCCACCAAACCGACTAATTTACCAAACCCAGCCACTCGCATTGGCAACAAATAACCTTCACCCGAATGACTCAAAAAATAGTAAACTAAACCTCCTTGACCTGTCGATCGAGGTTTGAGAGCTTTTACCTCAGTCCAAGGTAGCGACCAACCCTTGCGAAACAAACGCGGAAACCACTTGGGATAGGTGACTTCAATCCCTTCCTCGCTCAAAATTACCCTTTCACTGAGCACGCCGTACAAGCCCACAGCGCCGACAACAATTGCCGCCCAGAGTGCGGCCGGGGGAATCGGTGCTTTCGTTACTTCCGACAAAAACGGCAATGGAATTGTCAGGGCTGTGTACAAGCTCAACAGCGTGATTCTAATCAGGGGAGAAAGCCGGAATACCGCCGGCTCAAATACTGGGGCAGAAGATGGGGAAGAGGCAAGAGGTTGTGCTGACATGGCTGAAATTCGAGAAGCTGTTTAAGGATATTTTTGCACAGTTGTCGGGCCCGCCAACCAAACTCAGGGAAATAGGAAAAACCGGACAATATTTCCAGTTGTGAGTTTTGATCTAAAATTCATTTCAGAAACTTTGATTCTTAACTGTTGAGTTTTTACCGCTTTGCAGAAGTTGGAATTTTGAGCGCGGAGTTATCAATTCACTGACAATTTATAACTCAAAACTCACAACTGCGATTAATCGACGGCGGTTAGGGCCGGTACAGTCAGAGGTTCTGAGATTTCTCGGGACTTGGGGCGGCCGGCCATGACTGTTCGATCGCCCTGAACTGCCTCTGGGGATCTGCTAGGATTGACGTTTGAATAGGGGCCTTCGTTAATCTGCAAGCGATCGCAAGGAATTTTATCCGACAAAATTGCACTAGCCATCATCCCGGTGTGAATTTCCAATGCTGCGGCCGGCATCGCTTCAAACACTAAGCGCTGTCCGGGAAACACCACTCGTTCAAAGTACCAGTTAGGAATGTTGGTGATACGAGCAATCTGAATTTGACTGGTGGCGTTGACGTAGCAGCACAGAATCTTGCTGTCGGTGTCTGAGGGTACGGGGTCAAGAATTTGAGCCATAACTGCTGAGGGAGCCTTGCCTAAAAGTTTTAGTTATCTTCTCAGGCTAACACTAGGTGATCCCGCCTACTGTAAAGCCGACTACCAACTCCCTAATACATGAGAGACCGATCGTACCTAACTTAAAATCTAACCGGATAAATATCTGCTTTTTGACTCCCCGCTGGGATTTTAAGTCAAAATACGCTGTATAAACTTAAAAATTAGCTTTTTTCTGCTGCTGTCGCCGATCGACACCAACAAGCTCGGCCTTGAGCTCAATAGAAAAATTTAAGAATATTTAATGTCAAATTGCGAAAATTAGACATATTGTAAAGTTATATTAAAAGAATATTAACATAGCTGAAAAAGTTCCACTTTAGGATATGGCAATCATGGAAAACCGAGAAAACCGAGTCCTGTACGTTCGCCTCCCTTGCAATCCTATTTTCCCGATCGGAGTTGTGTATCTTTCGGATCACGTACACAAGCTGTTTCCCGATGTCGAACAGCGCATTTTCGATTTAGGCGCCGTACCCCCCCTGGATTTTGCTAAAGCTTTAGATGCCAGCATAGACGAGTTTAAGCCGACTCTGCTGGTTTTCTCTTGGCGCGACATTCAAATTTACGCGCCCGTGGGCGGCCGGGGCGGAAATCCGCTGCAAAATGCCTTCGAGTTTTACTACGCCAAAAATCCGCTGATCAAGTTCCGGGGAGCCCTCGGAGGACTGCGTTTAGCCGCATCTTACTACACCGAACTCTGGCGCAATTTGGGACTGATTAAGCGCGGATTGAAGCGGGCCCGGAAATACCGCCCGGAAGCTCGTGCAGTGGTCGGAGGCGGTGCTGTGAGCGTGTTTTACGAGCAGTTGGGTCGCAGTTTGCCGACGGGAACTGTGGTTTCGGTGGGGGAAGGCGAAGCTTTGCTGGAGAAGTTGATTAAGGGCGAAGATTTGGCCGAGGAAAGATGTTATGTGGTGGGAGAAACCGTGCCACGCGCGAAGCTAATTCACGAAAAACCAGCCAACATCGAGAAAACAGCCTGCAACTATAACTACATCGAAACCATTTGGCCGGAATTTTCCTATTATCTGCAGGATATGGACTTCTACGTCGGAGTCCAAACCAAGCGCGGCTGTCCTCATAATTGCTGTTACTGCATTTATACGGTGATTGAAGGGAAACAAGTGCGGATCAATCCAGCGGATGAGGTGGTAGCAGAGATGCGGCAATTGTACGATCGAGGTATCCGCAATTTCTGGTTTACCGACGCTCAATTTATCCCAGCACGCAAATTCATCGACGATGCAGTTGAATTATTGCAAAAAATCATCGCCGCCGGCATGGACGACATACACTGGGCAGCTTACATCCGTGCGGACAATCTCACACCAGAGTTGTGCGATTTGATGGTAAAAACGGGGATGAATTACTTTGAAATCGGCATCACCAGTGGTTCCCAGGAACTGGTTCGCAAAATGCGGATGGGCTACAACTTGCGAGTAGTTTTAGAGAATTGTCGCGATTTAAAAGCAGCCGGTTACAACGATGTGGTTTCCGTGAATTACTCGTTTAACGTCATTGACGAAACCTTTGAAACCATCCGGCAAACTATTGCTTATCACCGAGAACTAGAGCGGATTTTCGGAGCAGATAAAGTAGAACCTGCTATTTTCTTTATCGGGTTGCAGCCGCACACTATTTTAGAAGAATACGCCTTTAAAAAGGATATTCTGCAACCGGGTTACGATCCGATGAGTTTGATGCCTTGGACAGCGCGCAAATTGCTGTGGAATCCCGAACCTTTGGGTTCGTTTTTCGGGCAAATTTGTTTAGAAGCTTGGCAGCGGAATTCCAATGATTTCGGTCGCGAAGTGATGGCTATTTTGGAGGAAAAACTCGGCTGTGCGGATTTGGAAGAGGCATTATCTGCGCCAGTGGAAATCAAAGACAAACAGTTGGCAGCAGTTAATTAATTATCAGGTTCGCAGTCAGGACGAAGGTTATTTGAAAAATGGGAAATGGGAGGAAAAATCTATCTTCTGTTTCCCTTTTTATTATTGACTAAATAGCTAAGCACAAATAAACATTACCCTGTAACTGAGTCAGTTCGCGATCGCCTGGGCGTCTAGAAACCCAGTTTCTACGAAAATCAAAGGTTTACTAACGAGAAATATATGAAGAAACCCGGTTTCTCAGATCAGCGTGAACAAGCCATAAAACCTTAAATATATCCTAAATACAAGAGATTGCTTTCCTTCGATCGCATTGACATACTTATGTATTTTCACTGGTGTAGGGTGAACAGTTCGCACCTTACTTAAACCGAAGGTGTACCGTGTTCCTGCACCTTTCACCTCTGAGATTAAATATTATTAATATCCAGCAAATATCGCTTAAGATGTAATTATATAGTTAAAACCAGGAGTGACCAGATGTTTTATAAAGAGAGAGTTAAGGGCATTAAAGGAGTAGTTCTAGTTATGGCAGGCATTAGTGCGATCTGCTTTTTGACTGCCTCAGCACAAGCAACTCCACTAAATCAACCGATTGGCAAAGTTCGGGCGATCGCACCCAACACTTTGGGCAATAACCAACCGCTGCAAATTGCTCAAGTTGAGGGATGTCCGAGGGCCGAAATGGTGCAATCTTTCGCAACGCCCAACTTTTCTATATACATTTGCAAAACCCAGGAAGGCGATATTTTTTACCGCGGCCTCAGCAAGATAAATGGCACCCAAATCAATGTCATGCAAGTAACGACAGGTGAGGACGGAAGTTATGAAGCGACTAACGGCAATATTATCTATTCGATTAACCCCGAACGCCTGCAAGTCCGGCAGAATGGTAAGGTAATCTTGACCGAAGGTGTTATCAAGTAGCCCTAATTGTGATTCAACGATCGCTCCTCTAAATTTAGGGTGTATTTTATTTAAGTGAAAAATTCAAGCCCAGCAAAAATATATTGATTCCTCAATAATCAAAGAGAATCAGTGGTAACGGTTATAAAATTAACTAACTTTTGTTTAAATACCTCTCAATTAGGACGATCGCCACAATATCGTCCACTGGCTTCGGTGGCGTCCGCATTCCCTCGGGAATCAAGCGAGAAAGTCCCGTCGGAGGGTACATTTGCCAGTAGCGTTCCCTCGCTTCTAAACTGCTGTATCTCTCGTCAACCTGAACAATTTTGAGCGCAGGCGACAAACTCTGCGTCAGTTTTTGTTTCCAACTCTTAGAAGTCGTTTGATCTCCGATTACCAATAACTCAATGGGAAACTGTTCGCACAAAGATTGAATAGTAGATATCGCTGCTTCGGACTGCACAACTTGATGGTAGCAGACCTTCTTATCTCTACCCATTACAGCTATGCCACATTTGTCTTTACCTGGATCGAAACCTAAAATCATAGCCAGTTACCTATTATTAATTACCAAATTTAATTTTTAATTTTCAAGTCTCCTGAGTCTTGTTTTTGTTGTCCGGTGCGAAAAACAATGACTCCGTTTTCAAGAGCAACTAAATCTATTTTAAGCGGGCCGGCGATGTAAGTGACATCTGCGGCGATCGCCTGAACGTCCAGCGGTTTCTCGTACTGCTGCAACCGCTCGATAAAACCAGCCAAAGTTTCAATCTGACTGTCGGCCACTTGAACTCTACCGCCGACAACACCGATCAGGCGAGCGCGAAATTGACAAGCTTCTATCAATTGCAGCAACTGCTGCCGCACTTGGTCGTCGGTCAAAGTCACCGGATCGACAGCAATCCCTGCAATCACATCTCCAGCACGGAACACAACTCGATTGATTTCTGCTTCTGCAAATACCTTAATTACCTTTTCTTCCCGCAGGTAATTAGCGCCGGCGACAATCCGCACCACGTAGTCTTGACCGTCTTTAATCTGACTAATTAGTTGATCGATTTCTGCTTTAGTAATTTGAATAATCTGGTCTCTAACCTTCCTATTTTCCGGCTGCATGAGTCCGACGGTGGTTTTATTTGCTTCTTGCAAAAGTCGATCGATCGCGCCACTTGCCATACCGGGTTCGATAATGCGAACGACGCCAGCAGCTAAAATTTGACCGCGCCTGATGGCAACTGTACCCTCGCGGATTGCCTGAAAGTCCCGTTCCAAAACTTGCACTTGCTGCTGCAATAAAGTTTGCTGCTGTTCTAGTTGAGCTTGTTGCTGTGCCAAGGTTTCTAGGAGTGCTTCCCTCTCGGCAATTACTTTGTCGCGCTCGACAATTATTCGATCGCGCTCTGCCAGATTTTGCACCCGCTGAGCAATTTCCTTGTCTCGCTGGGCAATTAGTTCGTTGCGAGCGACAATTTCCTTGTCCCGCTGGGCAATTTCTGCCTCTCGCTTGGCAATTTCTCGATCGCGCTGGGCAATTTGAGTTTTTACCTGCTCTCGCTGCTCAATTAACTGTTGGCGTTCCTCTTGCAGTTGAGCGATTTCCGATCCTAAAGTCGTTTTTTGAGCAGAAACTGTTTTCAATTGGTTCTGGGTGCGATCGAGCTGAGCTTGTGTATTCGATCGGGCCGTTTCGACCAGTTTCAATTGTTCTTCGGTGCGGGATTTAGCTGCTTCCACACTGCTGAGCTGTTCTTCTGTCTGAGATTTAGCCGCTTCTACCTGACTTAACTGCTGTTCAGTTTTAGACTTGGCTGCTTGCACGCTGTTGAGCTGGGCCCGCAGCGAGTTTAATTTTGTTTGCGTCCGAGCTTGCTCAGCATTAGCCGTTTGGAGGGATTGATTAATTTGCTCTAAATTGGCTCTAGCTTGCGCTTGAGCGGCTCTGGCTTGAGTTAATTCAGTTTCAACTCGATTTTTTTCTTGAGTGGTTTGGTTGAGTTCTCTGCGGGCGTTGTTAAGTCTTTTTTGAATTTCGTCTATTCTAAAAACTCCTGTTCGCAGCGGTTTGCTAGTCGCAAACAAAATGCCCAGAGTCAGTGCGGACAGGATGCTGCCGGCCATTACTGTCACAACAACAGCAGTATCGCGGGGGCGAAGTTTGAACAAGCTCAACCTTGCCTTGCCGACTTTCGTCCCAAGGCGATCGCTGACAGTGGCGATCACACCCCCCAACACTAAAATTACAAATACCAGGATGTATCCAGCAGTCATTCCGATTTTAGATTTTGGATTTTGGATTTTGGATTGAATCTAAAATCCAAAATCCAAAATCCTATACTTTCTCGGCATCAAGTGAATTGCTGGCTTAGGGCCACCGGGTTGTGGACTGTGATCTTTTTCTTGTGGATCGAGATCATTGTTTCTTGCCTGAGATCGCCCAGTAAACGAGTCACAGTTACCCGTGTCGAGCCGATCGCTTCGGCGATCGCTTGGTGGGACAGCTTCAAATCTATCGTAATCCCCTCTGTACCGGGTACGCCAAAATCCCGGCACAGAATCAGCAAAAAGCTGACGAGTCTCGAACCCATATCTCGGTGGGCCAGCGTTTCGATCATCATCTCGGTTTGCAAAATCCGAGATGACAGTCCCCGCAGCATCACCATGGACAATTCTGGGTCTTCCTTGAGCGCTTTCTCAACTTGTTCGATCGGCAGCGAGATCAATTCCACCGGTGTAAAGGCTACCGCATGGTAAAACCTGTCCGATCGGTGTCCCGTAATCAGAGACAGCACCCCAAATACGCTATTTTCGCGCAGGAGGGCGACTGTAATTTCTTCCCCTGCTTCGTACACCCTGGAGAGCTTCACAGCACCTCTAATGAGAACGTAGACGCGCTCAGCCGGGTCTCCAGGGAAAAAAATTGTCTTGCCCCGTTCAAAGGTTTCCACAATGGGTGGAAACGCCCCGCCGCTGATTTGGCGGAACACGGCTGCTAGCGGTCTATCATGCGTCACGACTAGATCCTTTGTACTAATCAATACTTTATAACTTGCCGATTAACCTTATTGAGTAAATATACTTCCTAACCTCCAATATCTAGGGATTCTGTTACTTCCATCTAATGTTAAGGTAAACACACGCTGTATGATTAAATCTAGCCCTTCTCTTAACTTTTTCAATTCCCCCCCATGTAGCTCCACAGCAAAATTAATATCAATTGTGTCTCAATTGTGTCTCAATTGTGTCTCAATCAGTTAAATCTGAATCAGTTGTGTCTAAACTGGCGGGGTTGTCGCATAGAGCCAATGAGAACGGTGCAAGTTGCTTTTAGATAAACTACAGATGATAGATTTGACCGGAAAAAATGCTCTTGTTACGGGCATTGCCAACAATCGCTCGATCGCCTGGGGCATCGCTCAGCAGCTCCACAAAGCTGGGGCCAACCTCGGCATAACTTATTTGAAGGACGAGAAAGGCAAGCACGAGCGCAAAGTCGCTGAACTGGTGGAACCGCTCAATCCCAGTCTGTATTTGCCCTGCAATGTCCAAGACGAGAGCGAAATTGAGTCTACTTTTCAAACCATCGCCGACAAGTGGGGCAAGTTAGATGTCCTGATCCACTGTCTGGCTTTTGCCGGCAAGGACGAACTTTCGGGAGACTTCACCAACACTTCGCGCCAAGGTTTCTCCAATGCTTTGGATATTAGCGCTTACTCGCTGGTGCGGCTTTGTGCTGCAGCTAAACCCCTGATGGCCGAGGGCGGCAGTATTGTGACCCTGACTTATTTGGGCGGCGTCCGGGTAGTTCCTAACTATAATGTGATGGGAATTGCTAAGGCGGCTTTGGAAATGAATGTTCGTTATCTGGCTGCTGAACTCGGCCCGTTAAATATTCGGGTAAATGCGATTTCTTCTGGCCCGATTCGGACTCTGGCTTCGTCAGCAGTTGGCGGTATTCTGGACATGATCCACCACGTTGAGGAAGTGGCGCCGCTGCGGCGGACGGTGACTCAGCAGGAAGTGGGAAATGCTGCGGCTTTTCTGTGCAGCAATCTCGCTAGCGGGATTACGGGTCAAGTTTTGTATGTCGATGCCGGTTACGAAATCATGGGAATGTAACGGTAGTCGAGAGTTTTGAGTTATGTAAGGGCGGGTTTAGACAATAAACTTTTACTTTAACAAGTAAGTTTTATGCAAAAACCGCCCCTTTCGAGAGTTTTGAGTTTTGCATAATTCTCTTAACTAAACACTTGAGAATCAGCGCTGCTGAAGCTGTAATCTTCAATTATATTATGTGCGGTCGATTACCCCTAATAAGGTAAGGGCGGGTTCACGAAAAATATTTGCCAATAATTGACAATCTCAAAAACCCGCCCTTTTAATCGCTTGATCGGACATGATATTACTAATTATCAATAACTAATGAATGACCAATTGCGAATTATGGAGATAATCGATCGCCCTTCTGTGCCTCCTGCAAGTTCAGTTCAACCCGCTAGGGCCGCCTTGGTGAAACGCACGACACTAGAAACGGATGTCACGGCCAGCCTCAATCTCGACGGTGTGGGAACTTGCAAGGCGTCTACGGGGATTCCGTTTTTAGACCATATGTTGCACCAGATTGCTTCTCACGGATTGATCGATTTGGACGTGCAGGCGATCGGGGATTTGGAGATTGACGACCACCACACGAACGAAGATGTGGGGATTACCTTGGGCCAAGCCCTAGCAAAAGCTGTCGGGGATCGATCGGGCATTTCTCGCTTCGGGCATTTCATCGCACCTTTGGATGAAGCTTTAATTGAAGTAGTGCTAGACTTTTCGGGACGGCCTCACTTAAGTTACAGCTTGGAAATTCCCAACCAGCGGATCGGCACTTACGATACCGAATTAGTGAAAGAGTTTTTTTCGGCGGTGGTGAACCACACTCAAATGACACTGCACATTCGACAGTTGCAGGGCGGGAATTCTCACCACATTGTGGAAGCGGCGTTTAAAGCATTTGCGCGAGCTCTGCGGATGGCGGTAGAAATCGATCCGCGGCGCGCCAGTCGGATTCCGAGTTCTAAAGGAGTTTTGTAATTTGGGGTTAGTAGTAGCGTTTGGGCGCTACTACTAACCTGTAAATCAAAATATATCTGCTATATAGTTAAAAACACCTTGACTTCCCTCGCCGTACTTTCCGATAAATTCAGCGATGATTCGCTCGCTACACCTTTCTATAGCTTCATCAATAGAACTTTGTGCTAAAACTTGACTAGCCGAGTGACGCAACACTTCAAACAGATTCACAGTATAGCGAGTATCTTCACTGACAAAATCCCACAGTTCTCGACCTATTAAAGTTATCATGTCCGAATTTGGCAAAATTTGCTTCAGTAAACCAAGTGTGACAGTTTTATTAGTTCTTTTGCCGTAAGCTATACCAATATAAGCGCGATCGCCCTCCTGAATTTTTTCCTCAATTTTGGCAGCCCAATATACTATCTGGTCTTTATCCATATCATTCGGGCCGCTTTTTACCTGTATCCAGCATTTCTCGCCATCACTGGTAGTTTTAATTGCGTCCCATCCAGACTCTTCCGGTGGAATTTCTGCACTTTCAGAACAAGATATCAATAGTTTTTGAATAAAAAATCCCATTGAAGTGACAATAGACCTAGTAGCAGTCATATAAACATTGAGCCTGACAACTTCTTCGGGAGTGTCCAAATTTAACGCCCTAATTAAAAATGGGTTGGGATGAATTTTCCCTAAAGTCAGATTTTCAACCATAACTAGCTGTCGCCCAGTAAAATCTCGACAAATGCTGGCTAAAAAATTTTCAGCGATAGTAAGTTGCAGCGACAGCTTGCCTGAAGATATAAATGCTAAAATGCGTTCAATCTCATCGGAAGTAAATCTGAGCAGTCTTTTGCCAGAGATGCTGCTGATGCCGTTTCTGAGTGTTGCGGCTTCTAAGTTAAAAAATTCTTCTAACTCCGCAAAGTGACTGGCGAAAGAGCGAGACTTCCTGGCTGGCACTCCTACTTCTTTTTCTAAAACAAAGGCTAATAATTCATGAAGTTGCTCTGACACTTTTATTTCTCCTAGACTCTGCTTTAAATATTACTTAAATGAAAAGAGAAAGCTGAGAATAAGTTCGTACTTTACTAAAATCCAAAAGCAAGAGCATCAAGCATATACTTACCCTTCTCCCGCCCAACTTCTTGATATATATCCAAAAGTTCTTCGTAGGCAGTCTCTCCCCCTATAATATTCCAAAACTCATGCCCCATAATGACAGCTTGTTCAAAGGGCGTATACTTCCTTGCCACTGACCATTTATAATCTGAACGATTTGGCCCGTAAGGATTGTAAGCCATAGCATAATAAGATTGAGCATCGGGTCGAGACAGTCCGCACAGTAAATGATATCTCAGCAGTCGTTGAATTACCTCCAAGCATTGTCCTTTGTTGGGTTTCGATCCTTTAATTTCAAAGAAAAATTTCCTCCCGTCACGGGATAGCACGTACAAATCTGCTTTGACTGTGACCGATCGCGTAACTAAATGGTTAGTTTTGGGAGCCTCAAGAACAGCTTCTATCATTTCTTCAAAAGCAGGTTTATTTGCATTTTTGTCGGCTGACTTCTCAAATAGCGCTATCTGACGCTCAATTTCATGGATAGCCTCTATGCTAACTTCGCCAGAAATTTCATAGCTTCTGCTTGCTTCTTGGTGATGTTCCAAAGCAATGAGTTTTGCACATTCTTCATAAGTTGTGCCCAAGCTGCTGCTGAAACCTCTTTCAAACTCGTTAATCCGCAGCAACTCTGAGGGCATAATAGCAGCCTGAAACGGTTTCAATTGACCTTTAGAGGATTTGCATGATAAATATGCTGCTGGAATATCAAGTTTCGGTATTAGCCGTCCTCTGTATTCATTGACAAGGTTTTCGATGAAGACTTCTAAGTAAGCTTTGATTATGGCGCGTGTAATTGAGCTAATAGCTGACATTATTTTACTGCGAATATTCAGTTTACTTGACTTGTTGCAAAAATGTAATAACTTTGTAGTTAGGACTTTCGCCCTTGCTGATGAGTTGGCAAAGAAAGGACGGAAGTCGTTACTACAAACAGGTCAATCGAGACTTGTATTAACCACCCGCCCTCACTCTATCCAAACTTCGTCAAGAATCGGAAAGCATCGAGTACGTGACTCGCGCAAACGTAAGGCGAAGTATTGTAAAAAGCTTGCCAAGCCGCCGCTTTATCTTCGTCGTATTTACCCGCTCTTTCCGGGTGTTTTCCTTGCCAATTCAGCCGCACTGCGTGACCGACTAATACATCTAAAACGATGTATTCTTCTACTTGCAATTCTGGGTTGCGCTGGGCGATCGCCGCCAACTCCATCAGCGCCTCAATATTGACTTGTCGGTATTCTGGTGCCACAATTTTATTCAGCAAATGCTCAATTTGTAGCGCGAAATTCTTTTCACCTGGTGTCATTTCCGATAAAATGATATGGCTATCTAACCGATTGCGCCGTTCTAATTTATCGCCAATTATTAAGCCTTTGCAGTGCCGCAGCAGTCCCCAAACACTCGGATAAAAATCCTTCGGTACGCGATTGACTGTACCTTCCATTTGCCGCTTCCGGCGCCATCCTCCCCCAGGCATGGTTGGTTCTTCAGAAACTGGCGCTACTACCCATTCAATGTCTTTTTCCGGCTGTTTGACGCGCAGGGATTCTTGCTGTTTGAGGATTTGATTCATTTCCTCGTATTCTGTCAACACTTGGCGCAGGCGATTTTTGATTTCAAAGGGGCTTAGCTGCATTAAATGTTCGTAAGCTTCATTTTGCGTAACTCCCAATTCGCGGGCAAACTCGCTAGTCAGCAGCAAAATAAAGTAGCTAACTCTTAGCGTCAGCAGGCCTTTAAATAACTGCGGTTCGGCTTTAATTAGCAGGCCGAGGTAGATGAGAACTTCTTGAGTTAGAACTCGATCGCGAATGTCTTCTCCGCAGAATTGGCGAATTTTGTCCATCACTTCCGTGTAAGATCCGGGTCGCGAAATTATCGAATCTTCGCTGTAGGCTTTCCCCACAGCAATCTGTTTTTGCCGCACCAAAATGTCTGTCACCGCATCGGATAAGCTGATATCAACCTTGTCCAGCAAACCTGCGGCATGGCGGATGACTGCCCATTGGATTTTTGATTGCGAACTTTCTCCAGCTTTTGTATAAACTTCGTTGAGCAAATCCACAACTTTAACTGTTTGTTCTGCACCCCCAAATCCTGTATCAAAATTTAATCCCTTGAGGCGAACTAACGTGTGCAGCAACTCAATTTCTTCGTACAAGTTTTCTGAATCACGCAGGCTAGTTAGCAAAAATTGAGTATTAGTCTCGCACTCTAATTTAAATTCTTGCGTGTGACCCAGAGGCCAAGTTTTCTCAGGATTGTAACCGAGATATCTGGGGGTTTCGACTGCACCTGTAACTGGAGATTCTGTGAATTCAAAATCGTGCATGAAATCAATTCTTTCGGTGCCAGCGGTCAGCATTAACTGCTTAAGATTTCCGAGTTTAACTGGCGTGTTATTACAGTGTCCATCCCGGAATTCTTTCATTAATTCTAACAACGCTTCCCGGCCTGTTTCCAGCATCGTGTGAGTCAGCATCAGCGTTACCGTAGGGCGTCCCAACTGATACCAGTGGCTGTGAATGTGAGCTATTTCGCTCTTGATTTGAGCTACTAAAAAATGGTAATCTAAAGTTAAGTAAAACTCTTGTCTGTTCAAAAATGAGGGGAGAAATACGATCGCCTCTTCGCGAATTTTAAACACCCGAGAAGTTGTTAAACTCCGCAGACGGCGCACAGGGCGGCCGGTTAAACCTAATGGGTCGTTGCGTCCAATTTGCGTGTAAATAGCTGATAATTCTTTAGTCTGGCGGACTTGAATTGGTTCTACCTGTTTTGGAGTTTGCGCCGCAATGCCGTTAGTGGCTAATTCTGCTTGCAAATCTTCGTCTTCAGCTAACAGTGCAATTTGCACTAAAGGTTCTCTGTGCGGGCCGACTGACAAATGCCTTCCCAGCGGGTCGATATCGCCCACTGCGATTAATCCTTCATTTAGCAATTGACCGAGAAAATACAGACTTTGCGCCCAAACTAGGGGAATATTTTCATTCGGTAAGCGCTGCTGGCTGCTGGGATTTAGCTTTTCTGCTTCTATATTTTCGGCGGGCACGTAATACAATTCGGGTAGTAGCGGCAAACCAGAGCGATCGACTGCTAGAGATTCCAAACGCTGCTGGTAATCCTGCACTTGGGCTTGATTTCCCTGAAATATGCCGTCCAACAATAAATAAGTGAAAAATAGTGGCCACTCGCATTCAATGTGCTCGAACTGCCTTAATTCTGTGGGTTCGTAGTGCAGGCGATCGGCATCTTCTAAAACTGTTTGGTGTCCGTCCCGCAGAAACCGCTTGCAGCCGTATTTTCCTTGCAATTTGTCAATAATCTTATTTCGAGTCCGTTCTATTAATTCTCGATCTTCCACAGCAAAAGCCGGAAAACTAATCACACTCAATAAAGCGGCATCTACTTCTTTTGAACTAGATTCGCGAGGCAAAAGGGATTCCAAAGTTATGCGACTTCTGGCAATTTCGTCTGGCAAAACGTGAATAACTGACGCTTGAGAGCCTTTAATTCCGAACAAATCTAAGCCATTTATTGCTTCCAGCGCTGCTTTGGCCATACCAACTGAACTGGCGTTCAATTCTGCATTGCCGCGATTGATTTTATGGCCTCTTTCCCAAATTCCGTAATCCGGCGTGCGGTAGGCTCTACCGATGTAGTAAACTAAATTTTGCACGAAATTTACTTCATCAATTGTAAAAATTACGTGCAGCCCGGAAGCCGTCATTTGAGCAAGAATTAATAAGAATATAGATGTAGCGTCTACCTGTAAATGTCCCCACTTGTCATCGCCGACAACAATCCCTCCAGTTTGAGTATTGTATTTAGCGTGCAACGCATCTAGCGGCGACTGAGTATTTTTAAAACGTTCTACTTTGCTCGATTGCTGCATCATCGCAAACAGCAAGCCTCGCATTAGTTTGACTGTACTTTGTTCGAGTTCAAATGTTCTGCCTTGATCGCCATCAATTTTGCGATAAGCTAAACCCAAACCCCAAACCGCGAGAATGCTGTACACGTTGTCCCGCACCCAGGCATCGGTGTAGTCGCCGTGGGCGTTAACGGCGGTACTCGCCGGCAGCAAACCAGTAATTGGATTTTGGCGCTTGAGGATGATGTTTTTGATTTGCTGGTAGTAATAATCTAACCGGGTTTGTCGCTGGGTTTTTGCGATCGCCATTTCGTTTTCCTTGTTTTTCCTGATGCGAGTAGATTTGCGGTGAATAGACTTTTAAATATATCAGAGATTAGATCATTTCTCAAGTTATCCAAACACAAAAAGGTAATTGCCATGTCTACGCAAAACCACAATAACAAAAGCGTTCCTTTCGTGAAAGTTGTCTACTCTATAGTGAAAATTAATGGTAAAATTGAGCTAGTACCGATGGAATGGTACGCAGACGGCTCTGTCAAAAAAATCGAACGCTAATACTCGATCGCACTTGGCGGGCAAACTCTCATGAACTTGCGCGACCCGTCGCTTACAAAAAAACCGGTTTCTGGGCCACCGAACGATGACTTAACAGACTCTTGGTGGCACAAATCGGCTTTTTTGCGACCCAAACTGGTCTAGCGTCGATCGCCAATCTAAGCTAATTTAAATAACTAGGTGTGTAGGAATCTCAAAGAAAAAAATATGGATCGATCGCGCCCACAATTTTCAGTGCTGGGACTACCAGTTCACATATTAGATGATTATGCAGGTTGGCTGATGGAGCGCCTGCATCAAGGGTTAGGAAGTCATGTGGTGACTTTGAATGCTGAAATGGCCATGCAAGCCGAGCAAAATCAGGCTTTAGCGGATGTAATTCGCAAAGCTGAACTCGTGATTCCCGACGGTTCGGGAGTGGTGCTGTACTTGCGGCTGCGTGGCAAACCGGCACAGCGCTATCCGGGGATTGAATTAGCAGAATCGCTGCTGCAACAAGCCGGAAAATTGCCTGATTCGGAACCACTATTTTTCTTTGGAGGTTCCCCAGGAGTGGCGGCTGCGGCGGCCAAAACTTGGCAGCACAAAGTTAACGGATTGTCAATTGCTTCTCAACACGGTTATCTTTCCGCAGATGAAGAGAAAGACTTCCGTGAAAGCCTCAAACAAATGCAGCCCAAACTAATTTTTGTAGGCTTGGGAGTGCCACGCCAAGAATTTTGGATTGCCGAACACCGACACCTATGCCCTCAGTCAACTTGGGTGGGAGTGGGCGGCAGTTTCGATATTTGGGCAGGAACAAAAACCCGCGCGCCGGCTTGGTTTTGCGACAATCATTTAGAATGGCTGTATAGGCTTTATCAAGAACCTTGGCGGTGGCGCAGGATGTTAGCTTTGCCACAATTTGCATTGAAAGCTTTGGGGGGTTTTAGAGCTTAAAAGCTGTCACAATAAAATAGGTTTGTAGTGAGGACTAAAATCCTCATAAAATTATCAGGACTTCAGTTTTCACTACGAACCAATTGCCATTAGACAATGTAAGGAGAATCGATCGCCTTTGCCCGATTAATCGCCACCAATGTCTGGTAAATTAAAGCCGAAATCTCAGCGCGAGTAATATCCCGAAGCGGCGAAAGCCAATCGCGGGAAGGATAATTAACCACAATCTTCAAAGCAGTTGCTGTGGCGATCGCACTCAAAGCATAATTAGGAATTTGAGAGCGATCGGTGTAAACTTTCAAAGAATCAGGATTGCCGCCCTTAAGTTCCAAACCGTTAACCAAAGACACGATCGCGTCAGCCTTAGTCAAATTCAGATTCGGGCCGAACTTCAAGCCCGGAAACCCCGCCAAAAACCCCCCCCGATTTGCCCGTTCGATCGCACTTCTCGCCCAAAAACTAGCAGAAACATCAATAAAATTTGTAGCCGGCACCCTCGGAATCGGACTAAACGCACTCACCAACAGCGCCGCATATTGAGCACGGTTTAAACTGTCATCAGGTCTAAAAGAACCGTCAGGAAAACCGCTAATTATATTCGCCGCAGCCAAAGCTTCAATAAACTTCTGTGCCCAATGTCCAGTAATATCGCTGAACACTGCACCCCCGATATTCGGATTGCCGCCGCCCTTTCTCACCGCAGCTTGCACAGCTTTAAAAGCATTCACTTTCCCGTAACCAAACCAATCGCTGCGGCCGTTGTTAGGATCGTAATTTCCCATGCGATTGCCCAACTGGGGATCGGGATCGAGATCGACAATTTTCTCAGCAGTTTGTTCGAGAATTCCCCGCACTTCCCGCGCCGTCAAACGGGGGTTAGCCGAAAGTATCAACCCTGCAACCCCAGCGACTACTGGAGTGGCGCTGGAAGTACCGCCAAAAGTATCCGTATAGTCCCCCCAGTCGTAGCCCCGATTACCGACTCGATCGGCAGTAAACACCCCCAAACCGGGCAAATACTGCGTCACCTGCGGCGGCGTGCCGATAAATCCGGTTTCTGGCAACCAAGTTCCCGGCGGTGCGTTGTTGCTGGGGGCGCAAACCGAGATGCTGCTGCCCCAATTGCTGTAAGCTGCTTTTTTGTTGAGGGAAGTGGAAGCGCTGACGGCAATTACGTCGGGGTGAACGGCAAATCCTGCCAGCCATCTAGTTTGACCCTCCACCACGTTGTTGGGCCAGCCTTTCTCGTTAATTGTGCCGTTGACTGGGCGGTTGGCATTCCCCGCCGCGAACAGAATAACGCAGCCTCTGCCGCCTCGCCCTTGGGTTGCTGCTTTGGTGATAACGGCACTCTGCCGCAGGGAAAGCGGATAGTAAACTGCTGCAGGCCCCCAACTGCAAGAAATGACGGCGGCACCTTTTTCGATCGCCCAATTAAAGATTTTTTCGACAGAATTGTCATCGAGAAAACCACTGGTACGGATGGGCATCAAGGCGCAGCCGGGGGCGACGCCGACAATGCCTTTGCCGTTTTCTTCAGCAACGGCGACGCCGGCACAACTTGTGCCGTGGTTGTCTGAGTCGGCGACTGGCATCGGGGAAGTGTCGCCGTCTTTGAAATCGATGGGTGAGACGATTTTGCCTTGGCCTTGAAAATCTGGGTGGGTGATGTCAACTGAATCGTCGGCGATGGCAATTACGATCGATCGAACTCCGCGAGTCAGGTTCCAAGCTGGTTCTGCATAAATTTGAGCACCGCCGACAAGTTCGTTGCCGCCTTTGTTGTTTAGATACCACTGTTTGGGATAAAGCGGATCGCGGGGCGTGTAATGCTGCTGCGTCTCTACTACAATGTTGGGTTCAGCTACCAGAACTTCTGGATATCTTGTCAGGCGGTTGGCAATTTTGACCGGGTTTTCTGTTGCTTGTTTGGTGACTTCGCAGACGAAGGTGTTGGGAATTCCTTCTACTGGCCGGACTATTTTTAAAGCTGCTGCATTGGCGATCGCTTTTCGCGATTGTTCGTCTACTTGTTCGCCAAATTGAATGGTAATTTGGTCGGTTAAATAAAAGAATGTACTGGGATTGTTGGCGGGGCAATAGACGTGGCTGGCAAAAGCTACAGCATCGCTGGCGCGCGCTGTTTGCATTGCTGCTTCTAGGCGATCGGGTGTAACGAGATATTCTTCCAGATTGCTTTGGCCGACGCGACGGTTGAGTTTTGCCCCAGTTGTTGCAGTCCAATCATTTGAGGCTGATGCTGTTGATGAGGGGCGGACTGTAAAGCGATCGTCCACTTTTGACAACAGCAATTCGTCGCCGCCGCGCTGCAAAATCACTGGCAGACTTTCATCTGGGACTCCGATTCCTTGATAGTTTTGGAGAGTGTCGGAGGTGGGTTTGCTTGGTTGTACCATCAGAAATGTTCCTGTTTGATTTTGATGTAGATTTATCAAACATATTTATAAGCTGTCAGGGATGTTTTCACCATGAGGGGTTTGAAACTGTAACTAACAGCGGTAGGGCTCGTCATAAGCACCTTACTAACTCCATTAGTCTCAAGCGAGAGAGACCAAAGTTTGTGTAGGATCGGTTTCAACCGGCGATTTTTATTCGATGGCTGGGTGTTTTTCCGATAAACCACCTCACAGAAAACTCGTTTTGAGCTTTTCTCCCGATCGCACCCTTTGACATTTCAACAAATTTGGTTTACACTTAGCCGGTTGCGATCGCCAATGGTAAGATCGGCTCAAGCTAAATATTTTTTTAAAGCGCATAGGCGCAAAGTAATTTCATGGTATACTCTGGAACTGTTTGTTGGCTTCGCTCCACTGCCCGGATTACGATCGGGGCGATCGCAGCTTTTACCCTGTTGCAACCGCTCCAAGTCCAAGCACAACAACCTTCGGGGCCAGAGAACCAACAGCAAGTCGATCCCGCCGACGACCCCACAGACCCCAACAATCTTCGCCCTCTGACGCAAGACAGCAGTCTGCTGAGCGTCCAAGGAGGCCAGCGTTTGATGACAGAAGCCAGCAGTGCTATTTCCTCTCAGAATTACGCACTCGCTACTCAAAAACTCCAAGAATCCCGCCAAATTTTCAATCAACTGTCCAACTTCTACCAACAACTGGGTAGCAGTTTTGCCGGAATTGACATCCGCTTGGCCGAAAGCCACCGCACCAAAGCTGTAGAAACGGCCCAAATGCGCGACGAAGCTACCTATCGGCTGGCGTTGGTACACCGGGCGCAAAATAAGCCCGAACTGGCTGTGCCCCTGCTGATTCAGATTATTCGATCGCAGCAGCCAACTCGCGACTTGGGCAAGAAAGCTTACCAGCAGTTACTGGAATTGGGTTTTGTGGATTCGCCCTTTCCCCGGCCTGCCAGCACTCAACCGAGCTCATCGACAAAATAGTTCCACTAAAATCTAAATTACAGCCGTTTATCAGAGAAACCAATGGTTACACCGTCTCAAGTAGCAGAAATGATTAAGGCAGGGTTGCCCGACGCTAAAATACAAGTTGAGGATTTGACTGGTGGCGGTGACCATTACCAGGCGAGAGTCGTCTCAGCAGCCTTTGAAGGAAAAAGCCGAGTACAGCAGCACCAACTGGTCTACGGCGCTCTCAAACAGGCAATGGCTAGTGAAGCCATCCACGCTTTGGGCTTGGAAACCTTAACTCCCGCAGAATGGGAAGCGAAAAGTCAAGTTGCTTAATTGTTGAGAGGCAATTAGCTATCACAAGTTTGTGCTTCTGTCAATAGTTGCTTGAAATACAACTGCTGCACTTACGCACAAAAACCAAAGAAACCGGGTTTTTTAACCGGAATCTATGGCTGTAACGAAAGATTGTCCTAAAAAACCCGGTTTCTGCGTCAGTCAACGTTTAAAATTTTTCAAACAATATTAGGAGCTACCATGACTACAGCAGCACATGAAAGAATTGACGAGTTAGTTAAGCAAAATAAAATCATGGTGTTTATGAAGGGCAATAAGTTAATGCCCCAGTGTGGTTTTTCTAATACTGTGGTGCAAATTCTCAATACTTTGGGAGTGCCTTACGAAACAGTTGATGTTTTGGCAGACCAGGAAATTCGTCAAGGCGTTAAAGAGTATTCCAACTGGCCGACAATTCCCCAGGTTTATATCAACGGCGAGTTTATTGGTGGCTCGGATATTATGATCGAGATGTATCAAAAGGGCGAATTGCAAGAAGTAGTAGAAGTGGCTTTGGCTTCTTAAATTAGACAGAAAAAACATATCCCCGACTTCTTAAAGAAGTCGGGGAAATAACAGCAATCGGGTTTTACGTTGAATTAAGTTAATTTACTTAATTACTTATGTCCAGGCAGAGGCGGGGAACCCAATACGGTCGGCTCGGCATCCAAGTTTTAGGCTCCGAAAGCGAGGCCGAGCCTCTGGACATCGGTTCCCTGGCCGAGCAAGGGAACCATTTAAGGGCAGTACAAGTTCCCAATTCCCAATTCCCAATTCCCAATTCCCAATTCCCAATTCCCAATTCCCAATTCCCAATTCATCAAGGGTTTATCAAACCGAATTTGCTATTTAATAGTAGTCTGATTCAGCCTGTGTCTGTGTCTGTGGCATTGCAAAATTGGAGGGGTCGTGAATGTAACGCGCTGCTTCTTCCTCTAGTCTGTGAATCAGATAGGGCTCCAAACTGTTGGAATGTCGCAGGGCTGCTAAATACCCGTCTAAGTAAAGCCGCAGGTCATCAAAGCGATAACCTCTATTCCACATTTCGACGAGGGCGTCGGTGAGTTTTTGGTAGTGCCGGATTGTTTGGGTGTCTTGTAGCATAGTGTGAGTTTGAAATCCTTTGTGGTTTGTATAATGACGGCGGGATTTAGGAATGGCCTCGATTGATGCTGAGTGGCTCAGCTTGGGGCTATTTCTAAATAAAAGTTTTTACCCTGCTCAACAGGCTACCCTCCATAAAAAATTTCACTCGTTGCAATGCAGTTGCTCGACTTTGTGCGCGCACCTAGATAATTCGCTGTGCGTTTAATAGAGTCGGGATATTGCTGAATTTGGCGGTCAAAGTGGCTGAGTGTTCCGGCTACCGAGCGAACGGTTGGAGGAATTCTAGTTTCACTTGCGCGATTTGTCAACCTCCTGGGAGTGGGGGCTGGGTCGGGGGGATCGCTTTTGGCAGGCGGTTGGGGCATGGGATCGATCGGCTTTACACTGTCTTATTTTCATTGTAAGCTTACCGCCAGAATGATTTAACCTTTCTGCAGGCTGACCCTCCCAAATTAACCAAATATTTAAAATTCCTACCCTGGGTGTGTCCGCTGCTTTAAACGCAGCTAATGCTTGAGTAGCGATGGTTACAAAAGCTTGACAAAAGCTCTGTTAACCTTGTAGCAATTAGTGATATGGGAAGCTCGCCTCTGTGGAATCTGCAAGTATTTCAATTGTTGAAGGGAATCCGCACCTGCGATCGCTCTTGGGCTGGCATCTACAGCAAGTCGGTCACTGGGTGCACCAGTCAGCGGATATCAGTCACGCTAGGGAAATATTTTTCAGCCGCCAGCCAACCCTAGTCATTCTGGATGCCCAATTGCCGGATGGGGACGGTTTGGAATTTTGCCACTGGCTGCAACAGCAGCAGCAGTCACTGATTTTGATGCTGTCGGCGCGGAATTCGGAATCGGATATTGTTGAAGGTTTGAAGGCGGGGGCAGACGATTACCTGACTAAACCCTTTGGGATGCAAGAGTTTATGGCCAGGGTGGAAGCTCTGATGCGCCGCAACCGCACGATGCTACCGCCGGCGACGCTGGAGTGCGGGCTGCTAAAAATTGATTTGGTGCAGCGCCGAGTCAGGTTGTACGAGGAACATATTGAGCTGACTCCCCAGGAATTTAGCTTGCTGTACGTGCTAGCTCAAGCTGGAGGAGTGCCGCTGTCGCGATCGGATTTGCTGCGGAGGGCCTGGCCCGATGCGATTGATAACCCCCGGACGATCGACACTCACGTACTCTCTCTGCGTAAAAAAATCGAAATCGACCCGCGACAGCCGAGCCTGATTCAAACTGTACGGAATGTCGGCTACCGACTCAATCTGGAGTTGTTGAATGGGAATCAACGGCATTCTCCGCTGGTACCCGGAGCTGTGAGTTCTTAGAGTACGATCGGGCTATAAGTCGGATTTTATTTTGAGAATTGATTGGCGATCGCATCTGTTTTCGCTGCCATAATAAAATCATTGCGATGTAGTCCAGAAATCGCGTGAGTCCACCAAGTAACGGTAACTTTCCCCCACTCGGTTAACAGTTCGGGGTGATGTCCTTCAGTTTCTGCTGCTTCGCCGACGCTGTTTGTAAAGGCGATCGCACTTTTGAAATCCGGGAATTTGTAGGTGCGTTCTATTTTGGGAATGCCATTTTTTTCGATTAAATTCCAGTCGGGAATTTGAGGTTTTAGCTGGACAATTTCGTAAGCTGTGACGCGGGGAGAGTTTGGGCGGCAGGCGGCACAGTGTTCTTTTGCTAAAGGTTCCATAAATTGCTTGTTAGCGAGAAGATGCTAAAAGACATTATAGACATTTTCTAATGTGAATTATTTGGGATGGGGCAACTGTCATTTACGAGTGACGTAGAGAGTGTGATCGAAATCTTTCAAAAAACCGATGAGCAATCATTTAAAATTTATGGAAATAATCGTTCACCGTGGAATCGCTTAACCGATAATATCAGGAAGGGGCGGGTTGATTTTGCTATCTTGCTGATATTGTAAACGTTGGTGAACCCGCCCCTCCAAGTGCGATCGATCAACCGATAACTTTCTTAATCAAATCCAACTTACCTAGATAGGGAGCGTAGCGCCATTTTAAGTCAAGTAAAAATGACTTTTGCAGCACGCTTTTTTGATGCGAAAAAGTGTCAAAACTTGCTTTACCGTGATAGGTGCCGATGCCGCTGTCGCCAACTCCGCCAAAAGGCAAACTTGTTACTCCGACTTGCATAACCGTGTCGTTTATGCAAACTCCGCCGGAAGAAGTTTCCCGCAAAACTCGCTCTTGTTTATCTTTATCCTTCGAGAACAAATACAAAGCTAGGGGTTTGGGACGGGCGTTGATTTGGGCGATCGCCTCCCCTAAATCATCATACTCCAAAACTGGCAAAATCGGCCCGAAAATCTCATCCTTCATCACAGGCGCATCCCAGGAAACCTTGTCGAGAACCGTGGGTGCAATATATTTATCTTCGGGGTTTGTTTGACCGCCGACGACAACTTCTCCGTCTTTGATAAACTCTGCCAAACGTCCTAAATGATGCTGATTAATAATTCTGGAATAGTCGGGACTTTTCTGGGGCTCGTCGCCGTAAAATCCGTGAATTGCTGTTTTTATTGCCTGCATCAAATCGGGTTTTACTTTTTTATCAACTAACAGGTAATCTGGAGCGATACAAGTTTGACCTGCATTGATGAATTTGCCCCAGGCAATGCGTTTAGCAGTGTATTCAACTTGAATATCTGAGTCTACAATACAAGGAGTTTTGCCGCCTAATTCTAATGTAACAGGTGTCAGGTGTTTAGCTGCGGCTTCCATGACTATTCTACCGATTTTTGTGCCGCCTGTAAAGAAGATGTGGTCGAATTTTTCGGCTAATAATTGTTGGCTGATTTCTACTCCTCCTTCGACGGCGGCTACGTAGGCGGGATCGAAGGTTTTGGTAATCATGTCGGCGACAACTGCCGACGTGTGCGAGGCGATTTCTGAAGGTTTGAGGATGGCGCAGTTGCCTGCGGCGATCGCCCCGACCAACGGTGATATCATTAGCTGAAATGGGTAATTCCAAGGCCCGATGATTAAAACTACGCCCAAAGGTTCTGGGTAAATGCGGGCCGATGCTGGGAATTGATCGATCGAAGTAGGCACTTTTTTCGGCTTTGCCCACGATTTAACGTTTTTGATGGCATAATTAACTTCTGCGATCGCAGCAATTTCAAAATAAGCCTCGTACTCCGGCCTGTTCAAATCCGCCTTGACAGCATCCACAATCCGTGATTGATTGGAAGCGATCGCACTTTTGAGATTCTTGAGTTGTTCGATCCGAAAATCCACATCCTTAGTTTTCCCAGTTGCAAAAAATTGCCGCTGCCGCTGGATAATATCGCTGACTCTGATTACCATATTTATTCCTCCATGTCTATCAATAAATGTTACAACAGGAAAACGGAACTTGGGTAAAGTGCGATCGGTGTTAGAGCCCCGACTTATTGAACAAGTCGGGGGCCTTGCCTTTACAAATCATTTAGAAATGCTATAAATTAGAAGCTAATAATTGTGGAAATGACAATGGAGTTCGCTGATGAAAATATCTAAGAACGATTTTTTTTTCTATTCCTGCTGGCTGCTTTGCTTGCTTGCAGTAGCAGGATGTACCTCTAAGCCCGAAAAGCAAGTTGTCATCTGCTCGAAAGACTTTACCGAACAAGTCATCCTCGCAGAAATTTTAGCACAGCACATCGAAGCTAAAACAGATATAAAAGTAGAACGAGAACAGAATCTCGGAGGTTCGCTTTGCCATCAATCCCTAACAGCAGGTAAAATCGACTTGTACGTAGAATACACGGGTACTGCTTACGCCAACCTGCTCAAACAAAAACAGATTTCTGACCCCAAAAAAGTCCTCGATTACCTCAAACAAGAATATCCCAAACAGTTTAAAGCAGAATGGACGGAACCACTGGGATTTAATAACAGTTTTGCGATTATTGTGCGGGGAAACGATGCCAAAAAACTAAATTTACAAACTCTCTCGCAACTTGGGAAAGCTGCACCTAACCTCCGGGCTGGTTTTGGCCCAGAATTTAACGAGAGAGAAGATGGATTTCCCGGATTGGCTAAAACTTACGGGATTAAATTTCGAGAACAACCGAAGGAGTTGCTGTTAGGATTGCTTTATCAAGCGCTGCAACAAAAAGAAGTAGATGTGATTGCTGGTAATACGACGGACGGTTTGATTCAAAGTTTGGGTTTAGTAGTGCTCAAAGATGACAAGAACTATTTCCCGCCCTACGAAGCAGTTCCGGTTGTGCGATCGCAAATTTTGGAAAAATACCCAGAATTGCGTCAAGTGCTCGCAGAATTGGGCGGCAAAATTTCCGAGGAAGATATGCGGAAACTCAACTATCAAGTTGACGGGGAACAGCAGGAAGCAGGACAAGTGGCGCGGGAGTTTTTGCAGCAAAAGTTGGGCGTGTCAAAGCCAGTAACTCCGGCGAAATAAAGGGTTTCATTGTTCTGCCTGTTTGCTGAACCTTATTGTGGTTAGCTATACTATTAGTTAGACTCATATAAATAAATGAAGGTATAAAGCTATGACAACTGTCAAAACTGCTATCTCATTGCCAGCATCTTTATTTGAACAAGCCGAAACATTAGCTGGCGAAATGCAAATTTCGCAGAGTTTTTTGATCGAAATAGCGCTTGAATAATTTATCCGCCGTCGCGAAAATCAACAACTGTTAGAAAAAATTAATGCTGCTTGCGAAGCACCTCTCTCTGAAGAAGAACAAATTTTGCGTCGCAAGATGAGTCGCTCTCATCGCAGGCTGGTGGAAGGCGAATGGTAATCAATATTTTCCAAGCTGCAAAACAGGAGCTTTTATTGCTTCAATCTGGGACTCGGCAACTTCAACTGTAATTGCTTCGATATTGAAACCCTCTAAGCTATAACCCTCTTCTTCACCTTCCGGCATCTGGTAGTGTTCAACGATAGTTGCTGTATCACCTTTTTTTAGGCCATACTTAGGAATATCTTCTCGCAATGCTACCTGTGAAAACAGTTCAAATTTCATGGGGTTTAACCTCTTGTCAATCAGGAACTAATGTAACAAATCTGGTTTCGGATGGAGTAACGATCCAAACGGTTTTAACTTGTAAAATCGTACCGTTTGGACCTGTTAAACTGCCTTTAATCATGTACTTTTGACCGTATCTGGTGTTTTCCATTTGCTCCGCTTCCAGAGGAAGTATCTGGCTTCTTAAATCTCGATCGAGCTGTTGCCAGTTTTCTATGCTGTAACCACCTCGATCGAGAAACTGAGATTTGTCGTCTTTAGGAAGCCGGATTAATAAATAGTTGGTCAGCTTTGCTGAAGGAATAACCGAGTTAAGGCTGAGTTTTGCCATAGGAAGAATTTCCTGTTAAGTCCCTTCGCTCAGCCTCCGCAAATTCAAAATATCGCTCATCTTTTTAATTTGCATACAAGTCCGCTCGAACTGTTGTTTATCCTGGATATCCATGCACAAGTCAATTAATGCAGGCAATCCGGGGTAGGTTTTGACTTGAGCGCTGCGGACGTTTACTTGGTTGTCCTTCAAATGCGATAAAACATCATTGAGAACTCCCACTCGATCGAGGGCTTCAATTTGAATGTTAACCGGATAAGTGTTGGGTCGAGATTCATTGCGGTTGCTGGAATTCCAACTCACAGGAACCAAGCGATCCCCAGGCACGTTCTCAACATTTGAACATCCTTGCCGGTGAATCGAAATTCCGCGAGTGCGAGTCACAACTCCAATGATGGATTCTCCAGGAATCGGACAACAACAGCCGGATAAATGGTAGAGCAATCCCTCTACACCTGCGATGGGCGATTTGCTCGGAGACGAACTCGGTACTGGTTTCGGTGCCGTCGATGCAGGTATTAGCAAGGGCACTTCGTGGGTTCCTGCGGGAGCAGCTTCAATTTTTTGCTGCACTTTTACTAAATCTCGCAGTCGATTTACTACGAGATTTAGAGTCACTTCGCCGTAGCCTAAACCGGCGATTAAATCCTCGACGCTGTGGTAGTTGCAGCGCTGAGCCACCGATTGCATGGGTTCAGATTTTAGCAAAGATTCTAAGCCATTTTTACCTAATTCTTTTTCCAGCAATTCCCGCCCGCGAGCGAGATTTTCATCTCGGTGCGATCGCTTCAACCACTGGCGAATTCGGTTTTTGGCACCGTTTGTCTTGACAAAATTCAGCCAGTCGGAACTCGGATGACCATTTTTTTGGGTCAAGATTTCTACAATATCGCCGTTCTTTAAAACCTTGTCTAGTGTTACCATTCGCCCGTTGACTCTCGCACCGGTGCAGTGATTGCCAATTTCTGTGTGAATACGGTAAGCAAAATCTACGGGAGTTGATCCGCTATTGAGAGCAATCACGTCTCCGTTAGGAGTAAAAACGTAAATATCTTCGTCGAATAAGTTGTCCTTAATGCTTTGTAAATATTCGCGATCGTCTTTGAGGTCGCTTTGCCATTCTAGGAGTTGCCGCAGCCAAGTAAATTTTTCGTCGTCGCCGGTGACTGTTGTGTTAGAACCGCCAGTTTCTTTGTATTTCCAGTGCGCGGCAATGCCGTATTCTGCAATGTGGTGCATTGCTACGGTGCGAATTTGCACTTCGATGGGGCGACCGCTGGTTCCGATTACTCCGGTGTGCAAAGATTGGTAGCGGTTGGCTTTTGGTAGACCGATATAATCTTTAAAGCGGCCGGGAATCGGGCGGAAAGAATCGTGGACGATCGCCAAAGCCCGATAACAGTCATCATTGGTTTCTACTATGATCCGCACTGCCGCAATATCGTACACTTGGTTAAACCCTTTCTGGCGGCGCTGCATCTTCCCATAAATTCCGTACAAATGTTTGGGACGGCCGCTGACTTCATAGCATTTAATGCCTAAATTGTCAAGCCTTTCTCGCAAACTATCGGTGACTTCTGCGAGTTGAGTTTCTCGATCGACTCGCTTCACCGCCACCAATTCCTGAATTTCGCGGTAAGCTTCGGGTTCCAGGTATTTAAAGGCTAAATCTTCCAATTCCCACTTAAAGCGGCCGATACCCAAACGGTTTGCTAGGGGAGCAAAAATATCTCGGGTTTCTAGGGCAATACTGCGCTGCTTTTCTTCGGACAAATGCTCCAAAGTCCTCATGTTGTGCAGCCTGTCTGCCAGTTTGACGACAATGACGCGAATATCTTTAGCCATTGCTAGGAACATTCGGCGGAAATTTTCCGCAAGGCGCTCTGTTTTGCTGGAAAAATTAAACTTAGAAAGCTTGGTGACACCTTCAACCAACTGTCGTACTTCGGCGCCGAACCGCTGTTCTATTTCTTCGAGAGTAATATCTGTATCTTCAACAATGTCGTGGAGGAAGCCCGCGGCAATCATGACGTTGTTGCCGCCCATATACCGGAGTATTCCAGCGACAGCTACCGGATGGCAAATGTAAGGTTCTCCCGATTTGCGGTATTGTCCTTCGTGCAAGTCGCGGGCAAATTCAAAGGCCCGACAAATTAAGCTGTCGTCCGTCGAGCAATTCGGGTTAGGGTCTCCATCAGGCTGCGATCGAGTATTCAGGCATTCTTGCAGCCAATCGGGAACTACAGCAGGATCGATCGAAGGAGAGGGAGTCAGAGTGTTCGCGTTCATGGGGTACACCTTTAAAACTTAGAAATACAAATGGTTAAAAGCCGGTTTCCGGTTGAATTGCGGAAATTATGTGTTTAGCTATACTAAACTAATTGAATGCCACAATTTGCAATTCAAAAAAATAGTCGATTTTTCTCAAACTATACCTATCGAATTCCGAGTCGTCCCCCCTCGGAGGTAGGAAAATATAGTGACACCACTGCTGCCGCCGCAGTCTGTTGATCGGGGAAAATCGGGTAAAATAAGCATATTTTGGCGGTAGCAGTTGAGGTTGCGGGGGATCGGCATTTACCGGCAACCCTAAACAGAAAGCAGCAGCCAGAAGCGTAGAGTTAGGGCAGCAAATCAAAAAAAGTTCTCACAAAACAGGGAATTGCTCCAAAAACGCACGCCTTCCCTCCATATGAGCAAACTTAAGTAAGTATCTACCTTGATTATAAATACAAATTTGTTTACAAAATCATGATATTGTCCGAAGACCGCCGCCAGCGCTACCAAGAATTACAGCAAGCACTAGAAAAACTACAAAGAACTGCTGCACAGGATAATTTGGATGGGGCCGCGCTGGCGATCGAATACAGAAAAGTGCAACAATTTTTCGGAAACCAAATTATGAGAGCCGAAAGCGATGAGTTAGACGCCTCAGAAACACCCCCAGAGCAGTCTTATTTGACGGAAATTCACAAGCAACTGCGGTTATTGGGGACAGATGTCACGTTTTTGCAAGCGTCGCGCCAGCCAGCGACAGCAAAGGCGAGGCAAACTGGGGCGCTCACGCGGCTTAACACGCTAATTGGCTACTGTGGCGCGCTGCTGCAAAAAAATTCTGGTTCTTCAGGGCCCGCCCAGATACAGAATTAATAATTGAATTAACAGGGAATTAATAAGGCAAGGAGAAATAAAGCGGTGGAATGTCCAAAATGTAAACATCCCAATTTAGAAGGCGGTACCTTAGCCGGCCGTATGTCGGTGCAGTGGTGTCCCAACTGTTACGGTATCTGGATTCCAGGCAGGGAATACGAAGCTTGGCAAAAAGAGCAAAGCCAGTGGTACAACAAATCCGAGAAGCCTGATGCGACAGCGACTCTCGGCATAGAATTCACCCCGTCTGTCTACGATAGCAAAGCAGCGCTGTGTCCCGAAGACGGTCACTATCTGTCGCGGGCGAAAGTTCCTTTCAGCAGAGTGCCCTTTTACATAGAGCGCTGTATGTTGTGCGGGGGCATTTGGTGCGATAACGGCGAGTGGGACATTCTCGAAAGTCTGGGATTCCACACCGAGATTGACAAGATGTTTTCTCCGAATTGGCAAGCTAAGGCCCGCGTGCAAGAACTCGCCTCTCGGGAACGTCAAGTGCTGACTGAGAAGCTGGGGCCGGATATCGCCGGATATGTGTTGGAACTCGCGGAAGTTTTGGCAGACCATCCTCACGCAGATTGTGCCGCTACTTACATACTGCGGAGAGCTGAGTTGAAGCGAAAGGAAATTTAGTCAGTTGATTGTTGACAGTTGACTGTTGACGGTTGACTGTTGACTGTTGACGGTTGACTGTTGACTGTTGTTAGTAAGCTGCGGGTCGGTTAATGATGTAGTGATAAAATCTTTTGAGGGTTGACGGTTGACTGTTGACTGTTGACTGTTGACTGTTGTTAGTAAGCGGTTGGTCGGTTAATGATGTAGTGATAAAATCTTTGTGTGTAGCAATTTCTATTGGTATTTACAAACAGCATATCGGTCTCTTGCCAATAACTAATAAGTCCTGAACAATACTAATAACTAACAACTAACCGCCCGTATATTGATAAATAATAAATAACAACAGACAACAGTTAACAGTTAACAGTTAACAGTCAACAGTCAACAGTCAACAGACAACAGACAACAGACAACAGACAACAGACAACAGACAACAGACAACAGACAACAGTTAACAGACTAAGGACTAATGACTAATGACTAATGACTCTTCTCTATTTTCCGTTGACAATCTGCGAGTAGCTTATCCTCAGCGGCGGGGCCAATCCGGTTGGGCCGTTGACGGGGTTTCCCTGACGCTGAAACCGGGGGAAAAGCTCGGATTAGTTGGGGAGTCTGGGTGCGGTAAGTCAACTTTGGGAAGGGCGGCGATGCGGTTGCTGCCGGATTCAACGCTGATTGAGGGGCGAGTTAGTTTTGCTGGAGAGTCGGTGTTTGATATGAATGCTTCGCGGCTGAGACGGTTTCGGGGCGAAGCTGTAGCATTGATTTTTCAAGATCCGATGACTCGTCTCGATCCTTTGATGACTGTAGGAGAACATTGCATCGAGACTTTGCAAGCTCATAGACCGAATTTGGATCGCAAGCAAGCTAAGAAACGGGCGATCGAAACTCTGGAAGCTGTGAAAATTCCCGCGTCTCGCTGGTCGCAATTTCCCCACGAATTTAGCGGCGGAATGCGGCAAAGAGTAGCAATTGCTTTGGCTCTTTTGCTCGATCCAAAATTAATTGTGGCGGACGAACCGACTACAAGTTTGGACGTAACTGTAGCTGCTCAGATTTTGCAGGAATTAACCAGACTTTGCGAGGAACGGGGTACGGCTATTTTGTTGATTTCTCACGATTTGGCGATGGTGGCTGAGTATTGCGATCGCATTGCGGTGATGTACGGCGGTAAAGTCGTAGAAACAGGGCCGGTGCAAAACGTTTTTGAAAAGCCCCAGCACGAATATACTCGATCGCTCCTCAAAGCAGCTTTGCACATTCAAGCCGATTCTGGCAAAGGGTTAGCATTCGAGGAAATCAGGACTGAAGTCGTTCCTGCAAACTCAACAAATTCGCCTCTTTTGACCGTAACGAATTTGCAGCAACACTACAGTTTAGAAAGCAATTTATTAGATCAGTTGTTTTCCAGGAATCGCCAGGTAATTAAAGCAGTAGACGGCGTTAGTTTAGAGCTACAACGGGGAGAAACCCTAGGGCTTGTGGGGGAGTCCGGCTGCGGAAAAAGTACCTTGTCACGCACGATTTTGCAGCTAATTACCGCGACTGGCGGCAAAGTGGAATTTCAAGGAATAGATATAACTGCCCTGAACCGCGATGCTGTGAGGAAGCACCGCCGCGAAATGCAAATGATCTTTCAAGACCCCCACGCTTGCCTGAATCCGATGATGACTGTCGGGCAAAGTATTGCTGACCCTTTGTTTATTCACAAATTAGCTAATGGCAGCGAAGCTAAAAAACAAGTAATCCAAATGTTAGAGCGGGTGGGTTTAAGTCCAGGGGAGGATTTCTTTCGTCGCTATCCGGGGGAATTGTCAGGAGGACAACAGCAGCGAGTTTCGATCGCCCGCGCTTTGATTACTCGGCCGCAACTGATAATTTGCGACGAACCTGTGAGTATGCTGGATGCCAGCGTGCAGACTCAAGTTTTAGAGCTGATGTTGGAATTGAAGCAGGAATTTAATTTGACTTATCTGTTTATTACGCACGATTTGTGGGTGGCGAGATTTTTTTGCGATCGTATTGCGGTAATGAATGCTGGCAAAATTGTTGAAATCGGTAAGACTAGGGATATTTTTACTAATCCGCAGCACCCTTATACTCAGCAATTATTGCAGGCAGCTCCTTTACTGGCTAGAACTCAATAGAAAGGTATAAAATTGGGGCCATCTAATTTCTGTCACGGGCTTCTAGATGGATTTCGGAAATTTCGGGTTAAATTGGTTAAAGTTAAGGGATACTTTTCAAATCCTTCCACCGACACCAAGCACGATATGGCAGAATCTGACCTAGGCAGTTTTGCGGTGGCACCCGACGCCTCATTCGCGATCGCAGAAGATGAAGACACCGAGATCGATCGTCCGACGGTAACTCGATCGTCAGCATACAACAACTGGTCTGCCGACGATCCAGTGGGAGCTTTGTTCAAGGAAATGGCTCGGTATCCTCTACTGACAGCAGCCGAAGAAGTAGAGTTGGCGCGTCGCGTTCAAGAATTGGTAGCCCTGGATGAACTAGAACAGCGTTTGCAGCAGGAATTGGACAGAGTGCCGACAAAAGCTGAACTCGCTGCGGCTTTGGGGATAAGCGAAACTCAACTGCAACAGCTTCGCCACCAGTGTCAGTCGGCGAAACGGAAAATGATCAGCTCGAATTTGCGCTTGGTAGTTTCGATTGCCAAACGTTATCTTAATCGGGGCGTGCCTTTTCTCGATTTAATTCAGGAAGGAGCTTTGGGTTTGAATCGCGCAGCCGAAAAGTTCGATCCGGAGAAGGGTTACAAGTTTTCTACTTATGCCTATTGGTGGATTCGCCAAGGAATTACCCGGACAATTGCCAATCAAGGGCGGACGATTCGCTTGCCTGTTCACATTGTCGAACAGTTAAATAAACTCAAAAAAGTTTATCGAGATTTGAAGCGTTCTCTTCAACGCAATCCAACTGAAACTGAACTTGCTAGAGAAATGCAAGTTACTTGCGAACAGCTTCGCTACCTCCAGCAAGTACGTCGGCAATCTTTGTCTCTCAACCACCGCATCGGCTCAGAAGAAAGTTCGGAACTTTTGGATGTTCTCGAAGATAACGCGACGCAATCTCCCGAAGCTCAGATGAATGAGATGATGATGCGCCAAGATATTTTGGAGGTGTTGGACAGTATTTTGACTGAGCGCGAAAAAGAGATTGTTGCTATGCGTTACGGTTTGCTGACCGGCGAACCTTACACTTTAGAAGAGGTCAGCAGTTTGTTCAATTTGTCCCGCGAACGAGTCCGTCAAATTCAAAATAAGGCAATGCGAAAGCTGCGTCGCCCTCAAGTGACGGAACGATTGAAGGGCTGGTTGAAATAAACTAAAAAACATTGAGTTGGCATTTTGAAAAATATTAAAATTATTGTGGGGTGGCACTCCGAGGCCACCGTAAATATGCTTGTTAAAAGTGGAAAAACTTAAGTAAAAATTACAAATTAAAAATGTCTTGATGTGGTATTTTTAATTGTTGATTGTCGCGTACTACTTACTTATTTATGTCTTCAGAGGTAATTTTGCGTCCAGCTACCCGCGCCGACGTGCCGGTGCTGTTTGATTTGATTAAGGCTTTAGCTGAGTACGAAAAATTATCTCATGCCGTTACTGGCAATGCGGTTGATTTGGAGCATCATTTGTTTGGCGATCGACCTTTTGCTGAAGCGATTTTAGCCGAGTGCGAAAATCAAGTTGTCGGCTGGGCGCTGTTTTTTTACAATTATTCTACTTTTTTGACTCAGCCGGGAATTTATTTGGAAGATTTGTTTGTGATCCCTGAGTTTCGAGGGCGGGGAATTGGTAAGTCTTTGATAGTTTATTTAGCGCAGTTGACGGTTGAAAGGGGCTGCGGGCGTTTGGAATGGAGCGTTTTGGATTGGAATGAATTGGCGATCGGATTTTACAAGGGTATCGGTGCTGATGTGATGCCAGACTGGCGGATTTGCCGGGTTGCGGGCGAGTCTTTGGCAACTTTGGCATCCAAACAAGTGTAAAAACCCCTCGATAAGACTCGACGATGGCAATCGATCCTACAAAAACTTTCGTCCCTCTCGCTTGAGACTAAGAAATCAAGGTGTGTACCGCGCACCTTACAAGGAATCTGTAGGGTGCGCCACAAGCACCTTACAACAAATCTGTACCGCCTCAAATCTATGGTTGCGTAAATCGGAGTAGATAATTGGCAAAAATATAGGAAAATTTAAGTAACAGTAGATTTTGATTGAGAGAGTAGATCGTGATTATTTGGGTAAACGAGCAAATCGATCCGTCGGGTATTCTTTATTCTTGTATTGCTTGTTGCGATGAAACTCAAGCGAAGGATTGCCACGAATCTTTTGAGAAGAATTTGACGGCAGAGCAAAAAGAGCAGGGCTGGGTTGCTACCTTGCGGACTGTTAGTTCTTGGGATGAGGTTCCTGTTAATGCTTTGAAATTGAATTAATGAGTGCAAGTCATTAGCAGCTTTAGTGTCGCCGTATTTCCGTTAGAGCGAAACGGCAGAAAAACGTGGGACATCTGTTCGGAAAAGGCAAGATAGCTCGATCGCACATTGGTCACATTAACAGAGGTTTTGTGAATCTGAAGGTAAAAAACTGCAATCATTTGGGGCTGCCAGTCTGAGCATTGTGTTCGGGAAGATGGGGGAATTTGGGCGGAAATTTTCGGGCCTGCAATGCTGCGAACACGCTAGGACGAAAAAGCGTGCAAGTGCGATCCTCTTCGAGGGTTCCGCTAACGATAATTCGCATTTCTTAAAGGGATTTTAGCATTATTATTAATAGATAGAGGCATTTCCAATTGTCAAGTTAAATTTTTATGGTTGAAACCTTATTTCACGCTTATACCCCTCTAGTTATCTGGACGGGCTTAGGACTGCTGCTGTTTCGGTACATTCCAGTTGATTTTCCCAAGCTGCTGAGCCACTTTCTTTTCTGGATTGGGATACCCCTGCAAATTCTAGTTTTAGCCCGTCAAAGCGATTTTTCGGGTGCTGTGGGATTCACGCCGGCGATCGCCATATTCGTGTTATTTCTGAGTACGAGTTTTGCTTGGCTGACTTGGGTATTATTGCGTAGGCTGAGTGCAGCCCACATCCAAAAGCCCTATTTTCAGGGCAAAAATTCTCTGGTAAATTTATTTTTATTAAATTTTAATTCCCTGAAGCGATCGAGCCAAGGCAGTTTTCTCCTAGCTGCGATGTTAGGGAATACGGGCTTTGTTGGATTAGCAATCACCCCGTCTATCATCAGCAGCGATAACAACAACTGGGCTGTCTTGTACAGCGTTACTAATAATGTGATCGGAAGCTACGGTTTCGGTGTATTTATTGCTAGCTATTTTGGGAACTCCGAGCAAAAAAATCACTGGTGGACTCAGCTCCGGGACGTGCTGACAGTTCCCGCCCTGTGGGCTTTTTTAATTGGTTTTTATACTAGAAACATCCCCCTGCCCGAAACAGTGGAATCGGGATTGCAGACTGCTGTTTGGGTGGTAATTGCCAGTGCTTTGCTGCTGGTTGGCATCCGGCTGAGGTCTATTAAGAAATGGGAAAGTTTTGAACTGGCGTTAATCCCGTCGCTGTTAAAAGTGGTAATTGTGCCGGTGCTGATCGGATTGGGTGCTAGTTATTTCGGATTGAGTGGCGATCCGAGGTTCGTGTTGGTGTTAATGTCGGGAACGCCCACAGCTCTTTCCGTGCTGATTTTAGCAGAAGTATACGAGCTCGATCGCGATTTGTTAGCTAGCAGCATCGCCATCACTTCTGTCGGTTTGTTGCTGATGCTTCCGCTGTGGTTAGCTGGGTTTAGTTAATATTAGCTAAAGTTTCAAATCAGATTGCTCTAAAATTTCGCAGTACAATGAACAATAACTGCACGGAAAAGAGGATGAATCAGACAATAACTGCTACATATCTGCCTCCTGCATTCCCCGATCATACCCAATTGCCAGACGAAGATGGTACATTTGTGAAAAATTTTCAGGAGCATCCTCAGAGTATCATTCTGACAGATTGGATGTTTTGGGATTTGCTAGCCGTAATGGAGAGCAAGAGCGCGATTGTACTCCGTTGGCTGTAGTTAGCGACTGCGAGCAATGGAAATAGCTCCCCATGCTGAGGATTGATATCAAATTCCCAAAACTCTCTCTGTAGCGCGAGCATCCCGCACCTAATCTTTTTTAATCACAAACAACAAAGCTTATGGAAACTAAACCACCTCTACCGCCCTTTACGCTGGAAACTGCTAAAGCCAAAGTTCAAGCTGCTGAAGATGCCTGGAATACCCGCGATCCAGAACGAGTAGCCTTAGCTTATACGGAAGATTCTCAGTGGCGAAACCGTGCCGAATTCTTCAGCGGCAGGGAAGAAATCAAGGCTTTTTTAAGACGAAAATGGGCAAAGGAATTAGATTACCGTTTAAAGAAAGAACTGTGGAGTTTTACAGACAATCGGATTTCTGTTTGCTTCGAGTATGAGTGGCACGATGATTCTGGCTACTGGTATCGCGCCTATGGTAATGAACAGTGGGAATTTGCCGAAAATGGGCTAATGCGAAAACGTGAAGCTAGCATTAATGATGTTCCGATTCAAGAGTCTGAACGGAAGTTTCGATAAGATTTATCTGTGAGTTGCTTAATGGGGCTGGGACATTTTCTCGCCCCTAAAGGGGAAAATCTCTCCCTCGCAAGGGAAAGAGGTCGATGACCTAAAAATGCCTGAAACCCTTGTAAATATTAGATTCATGCCCATTCGAGGTAAAAGTCTCTCTCTATCTAAGCTTTAAGCCGTTTTGGCTTCAGTTTTTGTCTAAGCCCGTTAGCGTAACTTTCGGAATTACTGTTGATTTCTCCCCTGCACATGAAAACCGCTATATGATGAATTCCACCCAATCCGTTTCCTAGACCGTAGCTACCGCGAAATTGGTTTCTATACAGATAGCTGGCATCTCAATAATAAACTGCGTTCCCTCGTCTGGGGTAGAAAAACACTGCAATTGACCGCAGTGTTTTTCGAGCAGAATTTTTTTGCTGATTGACAATCCCATGCCTGTACCTTTTCCGATTGGCTTAGTAGTAAAATAGGGAGTAAAAAGTTTAGAACGAACTGTCTCAGTCATGCCAGCGCCATTATCAGCAATTGTTACCCGAATGCCTGAATCAAGGCTAATGTTCTCCTGTGAGGTGCCCGGTAAAACTTCAGTCCGAATTAATATCTGGGGCTGAAAAACTGTACCTTTTTCTTTACTTACCCGCTCTTCCAAAGCATCTATAGCATTCGCTAAAAGGTTCATAAACACCTGATTGAGCTGACCTGCATAACAAGTCAAAAGCGGTAATACGTCATACTCTTTAATCACATTAATAGCAGGGCGATCTGACCTAGCTTTTAGTCTGTGCTGTAAGATCATCAAACTGCTATCAATCCCTTCGTGGATATCTACTGATTTGATTTCGGTTTCATCCAACCGCGAAAAATTTCGTAGAGACTGCACAATAAGGCGAATGCGATCGATGCCTAACTGCATGGAAGAAAGCAACTTTGGCAAATCGTCCATGATAAATGACAACTCTCCATCTTCTATTGCCTGGAGAATTTCTGCTTCGGGTTGCGGGTAATGCCGTTGGTAGAGATTCAACATATAGATGAGTTCTTTAATATAATCTTTGGCATAGGAGACATTGCCGTAAATAAAGTTAACCGGATTGTTAATTTCATGAGCGACACCTGCAACTAATTGACCGAGACTCGACATTTTTTCACTTTGAACTAGCTGGAGTTGTGTGTCTTGCAGTTCTCGGACAAAATGCTCTAAGGCAAGAGCTTTTTGGTGTTCTTTTTCTTCACTGATACGCAGTGCTTTCTCTACTTGTTCGCGCTGCTCTATTTCAGACTGCAATTTATGACCGAGACAAAAACTTCTCAAAGCTGTTAGCACTGTAGTGTATAGCTTTGATGTCGTTAATTCAGTTTTAGTTTTATAGTCATTTATATCGTAATTGATAATAACGCTTTTTTCGGGTACTTGTCCGGGTTGACCCGTGCGTAAAATAATTCGCACTAACTGATTGCCTAACACTTGGCGGACATATTTCACAAACTCTAAGCCTGCATCATCCGTTTCCATGATTACATCAAGCAGGATGATAGCCACATCAGGATGTTCTTGAATTAACTGTTTAGCTTCCTTAGCGGAATAAGCACTAATAAATTTTAAAAATTTATTTTCATAAACAAAATTTATTAAGGCTATATTGGTAGCTGTGTGAACTTGAGCTTCATCATCTACAATCAAAATTTTCCAGCTTTCTGTCGGAAAATCTTCTGATACTTCATCGGCAAAAAATAACTCTTCATCTGAGTTAACTTCATCCGCAAATAACACTTCTTCAGATGAGATTTCATTTGAAAAGCCGTAAATACTCTTGTCCATTGCTGCTTACCTTTCTTTGTTACTGATGTTGGGATTTAGGAAACTACGGTTGTGAATTTATGTAAATTTATTTGCAAGGGTAGCTTAATAATAAATTTGGTGCCGACTCCTACCTCACTTTTACATTCTATTTCACCCAGAAGTTTTTGGGTTACTAAATTGTAGACAATATGCAATCCCAACCCGCTACCACCCTGACCGCGTTTTGTAGTAAAGAATGGCTCGAAAATTTTACTTAAATTTTCTGGGGGAATGCCTTGACCATCATCGGAATATTCAAATCTAAGCCGAGATCCCTCTTGTTGCCAATCAAAAGCGAGCTGACCAGACTCGCCCGGTTCGTAAGCATGAATCAGAGAGTTCATCAGTAAATTTGTGACAACTTGAGATAATGCACCTGGATAAGAATCTAGGGCTATTTTGGTGTCTCCCTTAATTTCGATCGAATGTTTGCTATTTCTCAATTTTGGTTTTAATTGGATTAAAATTTCATCCAGATAATCTCTGACTATGAAAGTTCGTCGTTCTTCGCTAGAGCGATCGACTGCTACTTCTTTAAAGCTCCGAACTAATGCTGCTGCTTGATTGAGATTGGTTAGAAGAGAGTTGCTGCTTTGAGTGGCTATATCCAAAAATTTTTCTAGCTCGGAGCGCTTCATTTTGCCACTGTTATAAGTAGAAGCAAATTCTGTGGTATGTTCTGCCAAAGCTGACGCAACGGTGACACCAACGCCGATGGGAGTATTAATTTCGTGGGCGACGCCTGCAACTAATCCTCCCAGCGATGCCATTTTTTCTGATTCGACTAGCTTGCTTTGAGTCGCTTTTAAAGCATCCAACGTGTTGGATAATTCCTGGGTGCGATCGCACACTAATTGCTCTAAGTTTTGATTGAACTCCTGCAAGTTATTGTAGAGTTGGGCATTTTCAATGGAAATGGCTATTTGGGCCGATAACAATTTTAACAGTTCTAGTCTATCTGTAGTGAAAGCTCCTTCTGTGAGGTTATTTTCTAGGTAAAGAATGCCTGTCAGTTTGCCTTGGTGCAGCAGAGGTGTGCAGAGAATGGATTTGGGCTGAGTGGCTGCTATATAAGGATCGCGGGTAAATTGTCCCTCTTGGGTGGCGTTATTTAAAACTACGTTTTCCTGGGTGCGGATGACGTAGTGGGCGATCGCACTTGCGAGTTTTGGCATTTCCCCAGAAGCAGCTTCTGCATTGAGAGGAAGCGATCGCAGCACGCTAACTTCATCTTTCTTCACCGAACCTTCAGCCTCAATCGCCCAGTTTCCCGCTTTTTCTAAAATTAAAAATCCTTTTTGTGCGCCTGCATTTTCGATCGCAATCTTCATCAACCTTTCCAGCAATTTACTCAAAACAATTTCACCTGAAATTGCTTGAGAAGCTTTCATTACTGTGGCTAAATCTAGCGTATCTCCCAAATTAGTGCTAGTGGTAGTAGCCTTAATCGTTGTTCGGTTAACATTTGTTTGAGCGGTTGTCTTGGCTGAAGTTCTACCTAGGAATTGGGGGTATTTTTTTTCTAAATCCTCAACTTTAGCTAGAGCGCCCCAGAGTTGGTAGCTATAATGAGCATTTTGTATATAAGCTTGGGCGATCGTTTCTTTACCCCATGACAAGTAAAATTTGGCAGCCAGTTCGTGAGCGAGTGCTTCTTCGTTGATGTATTCATTTTTTTTGGCAAGAGCGATCGCTTTGTCGTATAAATCCATTGCTTCTAAATCCTTACCAGAAATCCGCGCTATTTCTGCGGCTATCAGTAAATACTGATGTAGATAATTATCTGGGCAGCTATCTGCCCAAACTTTTGTTTTTTCTAGATTATTATGTAAAATTTCCCAGTAATTTTCTTTTTCATCAATAGTAGCCTTTGAATAGACAGCCGCCAAAATTAATGAATAATAGAAATAGTGTTGAGTGATATTAAAAAAACCGAAATTATTAATTATTTTTTCATTTTCTTGAGCCAGCTTGAGAGCTTCAGTATAGTTCTCATAAATGAATAAAACTTGAGCCTTGAAAGTTATATACCAAGTCTTAACATGATAAAACTTCGTATTTTCCCAGTGTTGCAAGCACAACGCTTCACTATATATTTCATCATCGAAGCTGTATTTGTCTTTAGTCAATCCTTGTAAATTTAAAGTAGTTTGCTGTAAAGACATAAATCCATACAGCATACTTAAGTCATTTGTCTGCTTCATAACAGCTATATATTTACAAGATTCTTCATAAACCTCTTTTAGAGGCTGACCTATAATAAATCTCGTCCATATACTAAACATAATCGTCCAAACGATGTAAACTAAATCGCCACACTCTAGCCCACCTTTATAAGCTGTCCTAAAAATATCTAAGTTTGTTTTTAAATGATTATTATAAGGATTAATCCTCAAAGCAAAAAGATTAGGGACTTTACAACTAAGGCTCTTGTTGTTAAATTTATCATTGAGCTTTAAAGCTAGCTTACCAAATTCATAAGCTAGTTTATATTCATTTCGAGATGATAACAACATTCCATAAGTAACATAACCGAAGGCTGATAAATCTGTGTTTCCATACCTTAAGGACATATTGACTATCTTTAATATAGATAAATCTAGCCAATTTTGATGTCCAACATAATAAGCTACCGCCCACAAATCAATTAATAATTTAATGCTGGCTCTTTTTGTCAAGTCTCTAAGCTCATGAGCATTGATTAAATCAGCAACTTTTCTTTGGGACAGATTTAATGATACCTGTTGTAATTCTATTTCTACTGCTTTTGGTAATTCTTCTTCTGTACGAGGCAAATCCATACCCAAACATTCTAAGCCAGCAAGCGTGAACTTGAGGGCTTCATCTTTCCGTGATAAAGTTGAACAAAAGAATGTATAAAGAGAATAAATTTCTGCTTTGTCGATGGCCGATTGGCTATTACTTAAGGCTATCTTAAAAAGTTCTTCTGCTTCCTCAAGGTTGCCAGCTAAATACTCGCACTCACTTCGCTCCCTATAGAGAGTAAATGTTAATTCATAATAATTTTCCCAAGCCTGAATCCCTAGTAGTTTTATTCCTAAAGCAAAATAGGTAGCTGCTGTTTTATAGGCCGTGGAAGCTTTGGCTTTTTTGCCTGCTATTAAATTCAAATTTGACAATTTAACTTTCTGCTCTAAATCATCAATCAATTCCACACCTATATTAAGATGATTAACCAAATCGAAAACTTTTTCTTCCACTTTTTTTTCTGTCGTATTTTTTAAAAGTAGTTGACCGATTTTGAGATGAACTTCTTTTTTATGCTCTTCAGGGATAGTGGCATAAGCTGCTTGTTGCACTCGATCGTGCAAAAAATTAAAAGTAAGAATAATTAGGGCAGCATCTATTATTTCTTCTGGTGTAATTTCCAGATCAGAAATAGGTAATACTAAACCTTCCTGAATTGCTGGTAAAAGCTTTTGATAAGCGACTGCTGCTGATGTTTCATGGATAATAGAAAGGGTGTGCAAATCAAAAGTGTTGCCTACACAAGCAGCTAACTGTAAAACCTGCTGTGTGGAGGTAGGAAGTTTTCTTAACTTCCTAACCATTAACTCCACAACATTATCAGTAATGCCTATTTCCTCAATTAAAGCTATGTCCCATTGCCATTGGGGTTTACTGCCTTGAGACGGAGGAATAAATGTAAGTAAATCTTCCTGATAGAGAGTTTTGAGAAATTGATTGACAAAAAAGGGGTTACCAGAAGTTTTTCTGATTACTAATTGAGCTAATGGTTCTACTGCAATTGTGTTACCGTGTAACGTATCACAAATTAAGTTGCAAATATGTTCAATAGCTAAGGGAACTAATGTGAGGTTGTTGATAACAGAGGCTTTGGACTGTAGTAAATCAAGACTTATCATCAAGGGATGTCCGGGATCGACTTCGTTATCTCGATATGCCCCAATTAAGAACAAATAGCGCGTTTGTGCATCTGTCATCATTACTTCTAGCAACTTCAGCGTGGCAGAATCAGCCCATTGTAAATCGTCTAAAAAGATGACTAAAGGATGTTCAGATGAGCAAAACACGCCGATGAATTTTTGAAATACTGAATTAAAACGATTTTGTGACTCGGCTGGCGCTAATTCTGGCACGGCTGGCTGCTTACCAACAATGAGTTCCACTTCTGGAACGACATCAATAATGACTTGTCCGTTTTTACCCAAAACTGCTAAAAGTTTTTCTTTCCAGTGAACTAATTGTGCTTCACTTTCAGTTAGTATTTGCTTCACTAAGGATCGAAAAGCATTGATGATAGCTGCGTAAGGAATATTGCGTTGAAATTGGTCGAACTTACCCGCAATAAAATAACCCCTTGACTTAGTAATCGGTTTATAAACTTCTTGCACTAAGGCTGATTTGCCAATGCCAGAGTAACCCGACACTAACATAATTTCTGTTGTGCCATTGCTGACGCGCTCGAAGGCTGCTAATAAGGTTTCTATTTCGCGTTCTCTACCATAAAGTTTTTGAGGTATTTGAAACTTATCTGTAAGATCTTTTTGGGCGATCGCAAAATCAGCAATCGTTCCTTTAGCCTGTATTTGTTTTCGGCATTCTTCTAAATCTGCGATGATTCCCCAAGCACTTTGGTATCTTTTTTCAGCCGTTTTTTCTAACAGCTTCATTACTATATCAGAAACCGCTTTAGGAATTCCTATTTCTGGATTGATTTCATGGGGCGGTACTGCTTGTTTAGCAATATGACAGTGCACTAATTCCATTGCATCGTTGTAATCCCATGGCAGTTGCCCCGTTAGCAGTTCGTAAAAAGTTACTCCTAATGAGTAAAAATCCGTGCGGTAGTCGATCGCTCGGTTCATTCTGCCTGTTTGTTCCGGCGATATATAGCTGAGAGTGCCTTCTAAAACATTAGGATTTTTTAGGGTAGGATTCTCACGATTTAAAACAGTAGAGATGCCAAAATCTATGATTTGGACTAGCGATGTTGTCGAGTTAATAATAATATTACTGGGGTTGATATCTTTATGAATAATGTTATGTTGATGAATGTCGCCTAAAGCTCTGGTTATTTTAATAGCGGTTGCCAAAAACTCTTCTAAGGTAAGTTTGTGAGAAGCCAACCACAGCTTTAATGATTCTCCACCACTATCCTCGAAAACGATCGCCAAACTGTTCTGGTATTTTTCTAAGCTGTAGGTTTTAGGTACAGTTTCTAGGTTAAGATTGCGTGTAATTTCGTATTCCTGCTTGTATCTGACTAACGAAGCTGGCATCGGATAATCTTGCTTGAGAAATTTTAGAATGACTGGTTGGTTATCTTGCTTTCTCAATCCTCGGTAAACTAAAGAATTATTACTTTCATGTATTTGGTTGGTAATCTCGTAGCCAGCTAAGTTAATCATCTTTGCAGCCTATTTAAATAATAAATACACATTTTTTTAGCAACTCTCAATTTCTAAGTAGATGTACCCTCTAATATAAAGACTAGCCTGCACTTTAAGCAAAACTTAAATTTCAACTAAAAAAAATATTAATTTTTACATTTCTTAAAAAAAATACAAATAAAGATTTATGTTAGGAGGGCTCTCGCTCCACAACTTCCTCCAACAGCAGGCAGAACAGAGTGAAGGGATCTCGCCCTTGGTATTCAGAGGAGATGTGTACGACTTGTTATAGTTACTAGATCTATAGCCAGATATGGGGGGACTGGCGGGGGGTAAATTTGACTTTTGCAAGAACTCTAAAGAAGTTTATAGAGCAACTGCGATCGTGTAGAATCTGAAAAAATAATTTTAATGGAGTTTTGTTGCAAATGAAATTTTTGGCGATCGAAACACTAATTGTTAGTTCTATCCTTCTGTCAATCTCATCATTGTCCTCTGCTCAAAGTAATCAACAGGGCTTTACAATTCTACCCACAGGAGCTTACTACGCTCAAGGAACAATGTTCAATAACTCCCGTAGAGAGATTGCACATCAAAACAATAGAATCTGCATCAAGATCGTTGATGGTCCTGCAAATCCCTACAAAGGAGTCGAATCTATCACAATTAGCAGCGTGTCTGTTGAAAATGGGAAATACTACATTGATGCAACTGGCACAGAGCTAGTATTAAAAAACAATGGAAAAGCATTCTCTGGCGACATTCGCGGTACATGGGAGTATAGAGGTACCTCGCCAGATCGAAGGAGTCAACCCATACAAGCTCAAAAAATGGCCGAGTGTGTAGCGGCTCAAGGACGATATGTGGAGAAGATGGAAGGAATATCAATTTCAGGAATCGATTTTCCCAAGCATTAACCACGATCGAAATGGGTGGGGGCGCAACCAAAAGGCGATCTGTGGGATGCAGTAATGGGTAATCGGAGTAAGGTGCGTAGTACGCACCTTACATCATTAGGTTATGCGTCCAGGACTGTATCCTCAATCGGTAAGCAAACTCGGAGAAGTCAGCACAAAGACATCCCTGGTTCCCACTCCTTCAGATTCCGGTTTAATCGGTGTAGTAAAGTGGAAAAACTCGTGGTCATTAACCAGCAGTAATTCCCCAGGATGCAGAATTTTATTAAAAACAGGCTTCTCTTTTTTAGCCAAGTACAAATGCGTTTCCCCGCCTACAATATTAGTTCTATCTACCGAGAAAATCCCGATAAAGTCAGTACCGTCTTGGTGAATGCCTTCCGGTGCGGGGTTGCCGAAATTGTGCGGTGAACAAGTCGTCCTGATTTGATGGATGCCGATTTCAGCTTCCGGGTGAATTTTGCAGGAATCGAAAAAAGCAAAAATCATCTGTTTGAAATTATCGAGGGCGATTAGCCGATCGTCCAATTCGGCAAATTCCCGCCTGATATCACCCACTAGCGGATTGTATGTTTTGCTTTGATACAAATAGCCGTGAGGTAACTTAACTAACTCATTTCCGTTGACTGCAAACCGCGACAATCTTCTCGAACGATACTTACCTTTCACATACGGATCGACAGGCATATCGTCAAAAAATTCCTTGAAACCTTCTAGCTTAATCGAGTTTACTTTTTTGAAAGTAAACATGAAAGCATAATCCAAATGAATGGATTCTAATACGGTTTTCATAGATTTTACTCCCTGAAGCCTTGCTCCCCTCCCTAATTTAGCCTTGAGGAGGTGTATGCTTCTACTCTAGCGCAGGATTTTTGTATGTGTCGTAAAAGACACTACAAAAATTGCAAAGATATCGTAAAGCTTGCAAGATGAATCCGGTGGCTGGTTCTTCTTTTAATCCAAAATCCCCAATCTAAAATCTAAAATCGATTGACTGCTTTCACCAGCGACTGACAGGCCCGCAGGAAAACGGCAACATCGACCCCAAGTGTTACGTACTGAACGCCAGCATCAATCCACTGCTGGGCGATTTCGGGGTTTTCGGCAAAAGTACCGGCTGCTTTACCTGCTTTGCGGATGGTTTGCACTGCCTCTTGCATCATGTCTATGACTCGGGGATCGCGGACTTGGCCGGGAATGCCGATCGACTGTGACAAATCGTAAGGCCCCAGAAAAATCACGTCCACCTCTGGCACAGTAACGATTTCTGCCAGGTTGTCGATGCCGCCTTTGCCTTCGACATGAATCACAACTAAGGATTCTTCGTTGAGTCGATCGGTGATATTTGTACCTGCAGCGGTGTAAAGTCCCGCCCGCGTAGCGAAGGAAAGGCCTCGCGTACCCAGAGGACTGTATTTAGCGCTTTTGACAGCGGTTTCGGCATCGATTTTGCTTTCAATTTGAGGTACTTGAACGCCTGCACTGCCGATGTCAAGAGCTCGTTGAATTTGCGGCCCGTCGTTTTTGCGGACGCGAATAATCGGTGCAATTCCAGTGCAGTCGGCGGCGCGACACAAATCTTCAGCAGCAAGCGGGTTCAGGGGGCCGTGTTCCATATCGATAACGGCGAAATCGAATCCAGCGTGACCGCATATTTCCATGAATGCGGGATAAGCGCAGTTCATAAATAAACCGAGGACTGTTTCGCCTTGTTTAATTTTTTGTTTGAGTTGGTTTTGACGCATGGGTAATCCCGGAAAGTTGATTGTTTTTTAGCGCAGATGAAGGGAGCATCTCAGTTTTGCATTTACAGTGCGAGCGTCCCCGCTCGCGTATTGTACAATACGCGAGCGGGGACGCTCGCACTACAATAAAAAAAATGCTTTTTACAAAACTGAGATGCTCCCCAGATGAAGCCCAATTGTTTTTAATAATACAGCTAAAATATTGTCGTAATAAATTCCTTTATGTTAAGAGAATCGCTAAAAATTTTGTAGCGGCTTTTGCTTCTATCTTAAAGGGAATCAAGCACAAAAGCCAGCCCAAAATAAACATTCCTAAGATTGGTAAAAATATGGCTCCCACGGATGGTTCTACTAACCAAGCAAATAAAGCAAACATTCCAATACTGCCACTTGTCCACAGCCAAAGAATTAGAAATCCTATAACTGTTTTATGTAAACTCATCCTAATTTTGATGGAACAACCGAACTGTTGATTATGTATATCTCCTTGTATAATTGGGAACAATAAATGTCTACCGATGATGATGCGATTAATTTTGAAGGTTTTGCCAGAAATCGTTCCTTCATAGGGTTTCGCAGGTGGCTGGCTAAAGGGTATAATAATTCTAAAAACTTTGGAAGAAGTAACAACTTCGTCCAACCTGCGTAAAACTTCCGAATAAGTTAAACTGGTGGTAATTGTTAAACTCTCAAAAGGAATCAATGACCTAAAAAATTTGACAATCTTGAGCATAAGTTTTATCCGGCTGTTCAATATTTGTTGCTGGTATTAATGCCTCTTCTCTAAAAAAGTTTTCCCTGACAAGACCGCGAAATACCAGTATACTGCAAAATAAACATTTAGATGGGATGAGTGTTTTTCACGCGATGTCAAAATTAATTCCACAATCTCCGATGAAACTGAGACACTATCTATTTTTGCTCAAAGGTCGATCGATCCTTAGCCTCACCCTGGGCATAATTTCCGCGATAGGGAGCATTTCGCCAGTATTTGCCGAACCTCCGCGTAATCCAGACAATGCAGAAACTTGCGACATTTTAGTAGCAGGCGGCGGGCTCGCAGGTGCTGCTACCGCTTACGAAGGTTTGCTGGCGGGGCGCACAGTTTGCCTCACTGAAATTACTGACTGGGTAGGCGGTCAAATTTCCTCCCAGGGAACTTCCGCACTCGATGAAAGAGAGACTCAGCGATCGCTCTTATTTTACCCCCGTGGCTACCTAGAATTGCGGGAGCGGATCAAGGAACATTACGGCAGGCTAAATCCCGGAGGCTGTTGGGTTAGCTATTCGTGTTTCATGCCCTACGACGGTCACAAAATTCTATTTAACATCTTGCAGGATGCCGCTAGAAAAGGCAAAGGCACGCTGAAATGGTTTCCCAATACAGTTATTAAAGAACTAGGAATTACTCCTGCTGTGGCGGGGAATACGGTAGGGGGTCAACAAATTAAAAGTGCGATCGCCATTCAACACAAACCGGCCGCCAACACCCCGCCAATCAACACCGAAACTCTTTCTCAGACTATCGAAGATGCCTATCGCTACGAAAATTCGCCGCGATTTAACAAAACTATTATTCGGTTTATTCCTAAAGCATCTGCAACCTCCCCTAACCCCAGAAGAGGGGGGAATTCCACAAGTTCCTCCCCTTCTGGCAGTAGGGGAGGTGCTGATTGGTATGTTGTAGATGCCACTGAAACAGGAGAATTGATCGGACTTGCGGATGTTCCCTACCGCCTCGGAATTGACCCGCGTTCCCCTCTTGAACCTTCCTCCGCCAGCCCAACCGGCGACGCTTACTGCACTCAAGGTTTTACCTACACCTTTGCGATGCAGGCAACGAAGGAACCGCAGCAGCATCAAGTGCCGTCTTTTTATCAACAATACGCTCCTTACTACAGTTACGAATTGCAGAGATTGGCTAGCTTTCCTTTAGTTTTCACCTACCGCCAAATCAGGAGCATGAGACCGGATCAAAAGCGACCTTCAGACCCTAAGCAATACCCGATTTATCCGGGGGATATTTCGATGCAAAACTGGACTTGGGGCAATGACTATCGTCCCGGCAATTCTCAAGATAATTTAATTTACACTCGCGAGCAGTTGTCAGCAGATGGTCAACTGCAACCGGGGGGATGGATGGGCGGTTTGCGAACCGAAACTTTGCGAAGAGGAGAGGAAAATGCCAAAGGATTTTTCTACTGGCTGGTAACAGGAACTACTGACTCGCAGCTAGGAGAGGGAGTCAAAAAGCCTCATCCAAACAATCGTTTTTTGAGCGGGTTGGATTCGCCGATGGGGACGGCGCACGGACTTTCTAAATATCCTTATATGCGGGAGGGCCGGCGTATTATTGGCCGGCCGAGTTTCAATCAGCCTCAAGGTTTTACGGTGTGGGAAGTTGATATGTCTCGCACTGACTTTACGGCTGATTTTTATCGCCAGAATTTGTCGGAGGAAGAGTATCGCAATTTGTGGTTGGCTGTGGGTGGTTTGAATGCGCCGGCTTTGGCCGTGGGAAGTCAATCTGTTGAGGATACAACATCGCGATCGCGCGCTACGATTTATCCTGATTCTGTGGGTATCGGTCATTATGCGATCGACTTTCACCCCTGCATGACTAACAGTCCCCCGGAAGCACCAGGAAATACCGAACGCGAAGGCACTCGCAAAGGTCAAGGGCAAGCTTATCCCTTCCAAATTCCGCTGCGGGCAATGATTCCTCAGAAAATTGACAATATGTTAGTGGCGGGTAAAAGTATTGCTGTTAGCCACACAGCGGCGGCTGCTTATCGAGTGCATTCTTTTGAATGGTCTGCCGGTGCGGCGGCGGGAGTTACGGCTGCTTTTTCCCTAGAAAAGGGGATTTTACCTTATGAATTAGTGGACGAATTGCCGTCCCGCGAGCCGAACTTGGAAGTGTTGCAGTTGCGGTTGCAACAAAATGCTAATCCGATCGCCTTTCCGGGTACTTCTATTTTCAATAGTTCGTGGCAAAATTGGAAATAATGGCAGTTGGTAATCTGTAGGGCGGGCAGGATGCCCGCCGCACAATAAAATTCACTCTTTGTGGAACAGGCTTTCGGGCCTGTTCCTGACGCCCCACAATTAACTCGTTACCAGGAAGAGCCTGCTAACCAGTATAAAATAACAAATAACTAAAGAGTTGATAAACAGCAATTTGTCATCTATCTTTCGATAGAAGCAATCAGACACTGCTTTAGTCTGATAATATCAATAATCTCAAAAATATTCCCCCCTTCCCCTTCAAACTCCCCAAAGGTAACGGTCATGTCAACTGCACAGATAACAAGCCCCAATTCCAATAATGGTTATGCCAAACAGTTACTTAGAACCTTAGTCGCAGTCAAAAAAGGGGACTTTTCAGTTCGGATGCCCATAGACCAGACCGGTCTAGCGGGAAAAATTGCTGACGAACTTAACGACATTATCGAGCTCAATCAGAAAATGGCGGCCGAACTCGATCGCATCGGCACAGTTGTCGGTAAAGAAGGCAAAATCGCCCAGCGAGCCACCATCGGCAGCGCCGAGGGGTCATGGGCAGCTAGCGTCAACTCTGTCAATACCCTAATTACAGATTTAGTGCAACCAACCTCTGAAACCGCCAGAGTAATTCGGGCCGTAGCAAAAGGAGATTTATCGCAAACCATCGCCCTAGAAATAGAAGACAGACCCCTCAAAGGAGAATTCCTCCAAACAGCGCAAATTGTTAACACAATGGTAGACCAGTTGAGTTCATTTGCGTCGGAAGTAACGCGGGTGGCTAGGGAAGTAGGAACCGAAGGGAAATTAGGGGTGCAAGCTGAAGTTAAAGGAGTTGCCGGAACCTGGAAAGATTTAACGGATTCAGTTAACTCGATGGCGGGGAATTTAACAGCCCAAGTGCGGAACATTGCGGAAGTGACAACGGCGGTGGCAAATGGCGATTTATCCAAAAAAATTACAGTAGATGTGAAAGGCGAAATTCTCGAACTGAAAAACACGATTAACATCATGGTGGATCAGTTGAGTTCCTTCGCGTCGGAAGTAACGCGGGTGGCTAGGGAAGTAGGAACCGAAGGGAAATTAGGCGTCCAAGCTGAAGTTAAAGGAGTTGCCGGAACCTGGAAAGATTTAACGGATTCAGTTAACTCAATGGCGGGCAATCTTACCGCACAGGTGCGGAACATTGCCGACGTGACGACTGCTGTGGCAAATGGCGATTTATCTAAAAAAATTACAGTAGATGTTAAAGGTGAAATTCTGGAGTTAAAAAACACGATTAACATCATGGTGGATCAGTTAAATTCCTTCGCATCTGAAGTAACGCGGGTGGCGAGAGAAGTAGGTTCCGAAGGCAAACTTGGCGGTCAAGCAGAAGTTAAAGGAGTGGCGGGAACTTGGAAGGATTTAACGGATAGCGTTAACTTCATGGCAGGCAGTTTAACAGCACAAGTCCGCAACATCGCTGAAGTGACAACCGCTGTGGCAAAGGGCGATTTATCCAAGAAAATTACCGTTGATGTTAAAGGCGAAATTCTCGAACTAAAAAACACCGTCAACACGATGGTTGACCAGTTAAATTCCTTCGCATCTGAAGTAACTAGGGTTGCTAGGGAAGTGGGAACCGAAGGGAAGTTAGGCGTGCAAGCTGAAGTGCAGGAAGTAGCAGGAACCTGGAAAGATTTAACGGATTCAGTTAACTCAATGGCGGGGAATTTAACAGCACAAGTTCGCAACATTGCTGAGGTGACAACGGCGGTTGCTAACGGTGATTTATCTAAAAAAATTACGGTACAGGTTAAAGGCGAAATTTTAGAACTGAAAAACACCATTAACGTGATGGTGGATCAGCTTAATTCCTTTGCATCAGAAGTAACCAGGGTTGCTAGGGAAGTGGGTTCCGAAGGTAAACTCGGCGGTCAAGCAGATGTCCGAGGCGTAGCAGGAACTTGGAAGGATTTAACGGATTCAGTTAATTTTATGGCGGGTAGTTTGACAGAGCAAGTACGGAATATTGCGGCTGTTACTACTGCGGTAGCAAATGGCGATTTATCCAAAAAAATTACTGTAGATGTTAAGGGTGAAATTCTGGAGTTAAAAAATACCGTCAACACGATGGTTGATCAATTAAATTCCTTTGCTTCGGAAGTAACTAGGGTGGCTAGAGAAGTAGGAACCGAAGGGAAATTAGGGGTGCAAGCTGAAGTTAAAGGAGTTGCTGGAACTTGGAAAGATTTAACGGATTCAGTTAACTCGATGGCGGGGAATTTAACAGCCCAAGTGCGTAACATTGCCGAAGTGACAACGGCTGTAGCAAATGGTGATTTATCTAAAAAAATCACAGTAGATGTGAAAGGGGAAATTCTCGAACTGAAAAACACGATTAACATCATGGTGGATCAGTTGAGTTCCTTCGCATCTGAAGTAACCAGAGTTGCTAGGGAAGTAGGAACGGAAGGTAAATTAGGTGTGCAAGCTTACGTGCGGGGTGTAGGGGGAACTTGGAAAGATTTAACTGATAATGTTAACTTGATGGCGGGGAATTTGACGGCGCAGGTGCGGAATATTGCGGAAGTGACGAAAGCGGTGGCAAATGGTGATTTGTCTAAGAAAATTACCGTCGATGTCAAAGGCGAAATTCTGGAGTTGAAAGATACTATTAATGTGATGGTGGATCAGCTTAATTCCTTCGCTTCTGAGGTGACGCGGGTGGCGCGGGAGGTGGGAACTGAGGGTAAATTGGGCGGTCAAGCTGAGGTGAAAGGAGTTGCGGGAACTTGGAAAGATTTAACCGATAATGTTAACTCGATGGCGGGGAATTTGACGGCGCAAGTGCGGGGTATTGCTAAGGTTGTGACGGCGGTGGCGAATGGCGATTTGAAGCGCAAATTAATGCTGGAAGCTAAGGGAGAAATTGCGACTCTGGCAGATACGATTAACGAGATGATCGATACGCTGGCGACGTTTGCCGATCAAGTGACTACAGTGGCGCGGGAGGTAGGAATTGAAGGGAAATTGGGCGGCCAGGCGAAGGTTCCGGGCGCGGCGGGAACGTGGCGAGATTTGACGGATAATGTGAATGAATTGGCGGCGAATTTGACTACTCAACTGCGGGCGATCGCCGAAGTGGCAATTGCTGTTACCAGAGGCGATTTAACGAGGTCAATTTCCGTCGCCACTGAAGGAGAAGTTGCGATTGTTAAGGACAACATTAACCAGATGATCGCCAATCTGCGGGAGACGACGCAGAAGAATACTGAGCAAGATTGGCTGAAAACCAACCTTGCTAAGTTCACTAGAATGCTACAAGGTCAGCGGGATTTAGAAACTGTTTCTAAACTAATTCTCTCAGAATTGACGCCCCTGGTTTCTGCTCAGCATGGCGTATTTTTTATGATGGAAGGTGTGGAGCATGATCCGTTTCTCAAACTCTTAAGTACCTACGCATACCGCGAACGCAAACAGTTAGGAAATAGATTCCATTTAGGCGAAGGTTTGGTAGGACAGTGCGCCCTGGAAAAGGAACGAATACTGTTGACTGAAGTGCCGGAAAACTACGTTAAGATTGGATCGGGCCTGGGAGAAGCTACGCCCTTGAATGTCGTGGTTTTACCCGTACTATTTGAGGGAGAAGTGACGGCAGTAATCGAGTTAGCTTCGTTCCGCCGCTTCAGCGAAATACACTTGACGTTTCTCGACCAACTTACAGAAAGTATCGCCATTGTTTTAAATACAATTGCGGCGAGTATGCGGACGGAAGAGTTGCTAAAACAGTCACAGTCTTTGGCAGAAGAGTTGCAAACTCAGCAAAAAGAACTAACGGAAACTAACAAGCGTCTCGAACAACAAGCGCAGTCGCTCCGTGCATCGGAGGAACTGTTGAAGAGTCAGCAGGAAGAGTTGCAACAAACGAATGAAGAACTAGAAGAACAAGCTGAATTGCTAGCGCTGCAAAATAAGGAAGTTGAGCGGAAAAACCGAGATATAGAACAGGCGAGGGGGTTATTGGAAGAAAGAGCCGAACAGTTGGCTCTAACTTCTAAGTATAAGTCGGAGTTTCTGGCAAATATGTCTCACGAGTTGCGAACTCCGCTGAATTCGCTGTTGATTCTGGCTCGATTGCTTTCTGACAATACTGAGGGTAATTTGACTCAGAAGCAAGTTGAATACACGCGCACAATTTACTCGGCGGGAAATGATTTGCTGGGGCTGATTAATGACATCTTGGATCTCGCTAAGATTGAATCAGGCACGATGTCGGTGGAAATTGAGCAAGTGTTGTTTGGGGACTTGCGAGATCATTTGGATCGAACTTTCCGCCAAATCGCCCAGGATAAGAAGTTGAGTTTTAAAATTGATCTTGAGGGTGGGTTGCCAAAAGGTCTCTATACTGATGCTAAGCGGCTGCAACAAGTTTTGAAGAATCTCCTCTCGAATGCGTTTAAGTTTACAGAGCGAGGTGAGGTAAAATTGTGTGTCGAAGTAGCGCGGGAAGGGTGGAGTTTAGAGATAGAAAGTTTAAGGAATTCCCCTACTGTTTTGGCTTTCTCAGTTAGCGATACGGGGATTGGGATTTCTGCTGAAAAACACCGGGTTATTTTTGAGGCTTTCCAACAAGCTGATGGTAGCACTAGCCGCAAATACGGGGGAACGGGCTTGGGTTTGTCAATTAGTCGAGAAATTGCTAATTTGTTAGGGGGAGAAATTCAATTGACAAGTCGCCCTGGTGAGGGTAGTAGGTTCACGCTTTATCTGCCGCAAACTTACCAAGAATCCCGAATAATGAATGATCAGGAATCGGGAACAGGCAAGCAAATGGCTCAATTGCCATCTGCTATTTCTTCAGCAGTTCCTTCGCCGAATTTCAACTTGCCGATCGCGCCTTACCCCTCACCTTTAATCTTAGATGACCGAGAAAATATTGAGAATGACGATCGCGTGCTGTTGATTGTCGAGGATGATGTAAACTTCGCTCGAATTCTGTTGGATATGGCGCAGGAACAGGGTTTTAAAGGTTTGGTGGCTTTGCGGAGCGATATCGGCTTGGCGATGGCGCGAGAGTTCAAGCCAACTGCGATTATGCTGGATCTAAATTTGCCTGTGATGGATGGCTGGACAGTGCTCGATCGCTTGAAGCACGACCCAAGTACGCGCCACATTCCGGTTCACATTGTATCAGTTGAAGAAGGGCGGCAGCGCAGTTTGCAGTTAGGGGCGATCGCGTACCTACAAAAGCCTGTCAGTCGCGAAGCTTTGAGCAAAGCTTTAACTGATATTAAGGGGTTTGTGGAGCGGCCAGTGAAGAATTTGCTAGTTGTGGAAGACGACGAAACACAGCGTCTGGGCATTGTGGATTTAATCGGCAATCACGATGTTTCTACAACGGCTGTGGGGAGTGGTGCAGAGGCGCTAGAAACTTTGAAATCGGGGCATTTTGACTGCATCGTCCTCGATTTGGGACTGCCAGATATGACTGGTTTTGAACTGATTGAGCAGATCAAGCAAGATGCTACTTTGAAAAGTCTGCCGATTATTATTTATACGGGCAAAGAGTTGACTAGAACAGAAGAAACTCAACTCAAGCGCATGGCGGAAACAATTATTGTTAAAGATGTGCGATCGCCGGAACGTTTGTTAGATGAAACAGCTTTGTTTTTGCACAGAGTCCAAGCAAATTTGCCGGAACCGAAGCGCCAAATGCTAGAGCAATTGTATCAAACAGATTCGACGCTCACGGGCAAAACAGTCTTGATAGTTGACGACGATATGCGGAATATTTTCGCCCTCACGAGTATGCTGGAGCGCCATAAGATGAAAATTGAGTATGCTGAGAATGGCAGAGAGGGCATTGCTAAATTGCAAAATACGCCTGAGATAAATATTGTGTTGATGGACGTGATGATGCCAGAGATGGACGGTTACGAAACAATGCAAGCAATTCGTAATATGCCTCAATTTGCTTCCTTGCCAATGATTGCTCTGACTGCGAAAGCTATGAAGGGCGATCGGGAAAAATGTATCGAAGCTGGTGCGTCTGACTACATTACCAAACCTGTTGATACGGAACAGTTGCTCTCGCTGCTGCGTGTTTGGCTTTATCGATAATGGAAAGAAGGAAGAAGGAAGAAGGAAGAAGGAAGAAGGAAAAAAGAGCAATTATGAAACAACCAATTCCCAAGTCCCAATAATTAGGCTACGCGATCGTACAAGTTCTCAACTCCCAATAACCAATTCCCAATAACTAATTAAAAATGCCCGAAAGCCATGAACTTGAAACAATCGAAATTCAACTCCTACTAGAGGGAATGTTTCGCTATTACGGATTCGATTTTCGCAATTATGCTCTTGCCTCTCTCAAGCGCCGTATTTGGAACACTATTCGCTCGGAACGGCTCACCACTGTCTCTGCACTTCAGGAAAAGGTACTTCACAATCCGGCTTACCTAGACCGTTTATTGCTGGACATTTCTGTCAATGTAACGGCGATGTTTCGTGATCCCAGCTTTTACATGAGTTTCAGAAATAAAGTGGTGCCGCTGCTGCGTACTTATCCTTTTATTCGGATTTGGCACGCTGGATGTTCAACGGGAGAAGAAGTCTATTCTATGGCTATCTTGCTGCAAGAAGAAGGACTGTATGACCGTTGTCGGATTTACGCTACGGACATGAATGAATTAGTTTTGAAAACAGCCAAAACAGGGATATTCCCGCTGAAACAAATGCAAGAATATACGCAACTCTACCACCAAGCGGGGGGCAAGAGAGCGTTTTCTGAGTATTACACTGCTGCCTATGAAAATGCGATTTTTCGCTCTTCACTTAAAGATAATATTGTCTTTGCTCACCACAACCTAGCAACGGATAACTCTTTTAATGAATTTAATGTTATTTTATGCCGTAATGTGCTGATTTATTTCAATTCACACCTCCAAGAGCGGGTACACAAGCTTTTTTATGAGAGCTTGGTAATGTTTGGAGTTTTAGGCCTGGGCCATCAGGAGTCTCTGATTTTTACACCTTATGAAAAATACTATGAAGCACTTGAAAGTAGTGATAAACTCTACCGCAGAATTAAATAAAAAAAATTTTGAAATAGTGGTTGTGGGCACGTCTTTGGGAGGGCTAGAGGCTCTGACTGTTCTGCTGGCAGATTTGCCCAAAAGCTTTCCTTTGCCTATAGTTATTGTCCAACACCGCCATAAGAGTTCTCAGAATAGGCTTACTGATTTTTTACAACAGCAAAGCTCTCTCCAAATCACAGAGGCCCAAGACAAAGAGCCGATCGCACCTGGACGGGTTTACTTGGCTCCTGCTGACTATCACTTGCTAATAGAATCGCCCTCTGAGGAGGAGTTTAGCCTTTATGAAAAAGACTTTACAGAATGGGGGGGCGTGGCAGTGGAGTCAATCCATAATTCAAAATCCCCAATCCCCTATCGCGGAACTCCTACATTTGCACTATCAACTGAGGCTCCTGTCTGTTACGCGCGGCCCTCAATCGATGTGCTGTTTGAGTCTGCTGCAGATGCCTTTGGGGAGAAAGTTATCGGCATAATTTTAACGGGAGCTAATTCGGATGGCAGTAAAGGGCTGGCAAAAATTAAAGCTGAGGGAGGATTGACATTTGTGGAGGAACCGGCTTCGGCTCTATGCGCGACCATGCCAGCCTCCGCGATCGCAAATGTTGAAGTAGACTGGATTTTACCCCTCTCTAAAATTGCTCCCTGTTTAGTCAATTTGCTAAGAATTAAAGATTAAAAAATTTATGAATCTGCAGTCCCCCCATCGAGTAAATGTCCTTTTAGTTGACGATCGCCCAGAAAATTTGGTAGCTCTAGAAGCTATCCTCAACAGCCCCTCTTATCATCTAGTACAAGCTAATTCGGGCGCGGAGGCTCTGAGATGTCTGCTTAATGAAGATTTTGCGGTAATTTTGCTTGATGTGCAGATGCCGGGAATGGATGGATTTGAGACAGCAACATTGATTCGCTCTAGAGATCGATCGCGATCGACTCCGATTATTTTTATCACAGCATTCAGCAGTAATGACACCCACGTGTTTAAAGGTTATTCTTTGGGTGCGGTGGATTACCTGTTCAAACCCTTGGAACCGGAAATATTGACCTCGAAGGTGGGGGTATTTGTGGAATTGTTCCAAAAAACAGTCGAGGTGAAACAGCAAGCAACACAGTTAGCTGCTGTTAATAGTGAACTAAGTAAAAGTGAAGAGCGGTTTCGCACTTTGTGTGCTTGTTCGCCACTAGGAATTTACGTAGCTGACGTTGAAGGCCGCTGTACTTACATCAATCCCCGTTGTCAAGCAATTTGCGGGTTAACATTAGAGGAAAGTTTAGCAGAGATTTGGCAGCGGGAAGTTCATCCAGAAGATCGCGAGCGCGTAGTAGCAGATTGGTTAGCTTGGATTAAAGAAGGCAACGAATATTCTAACGAGTTTCGATTAGCTGGTAGCGAAACTGTGCGTTGGATTAATGTGCAGTCGTCGCCAATGTTTTCTGATTTGGGAAAACTGATCGGTCATGTGGGTACGGTTAGAGATGTCACAGACCGTAAGCAAGCAGAGGAAGAACGCGGCAGACTAATCCGCGAACAAGTGGCGCGGCAAGAAGCGGAGAGAGCTAACCAGATGAAGGATGAATTTCTAGCTATTCTCTCTCACGAACTCCGTACTCCTTTAAATGCAATTCTCGGCTGGTCTAGGCTGCTTCGTACCAAAACATTTGACCAGGACACTATAGAGAAAGCCCTAGAAACAATTGAGCGCAATGCTAAATCTCAATCTCAACTCATCGAAGATATTTTAGATGTTTCGCGGATTCTGCGGGGAAAACTAAATTTAAATAAGCATCCGATTCGGTTGGAATCTGCGATTAAGCTGGCAATAGATTCTTTGCAGCCGCTGACTGAGGAAAAATCAATAGTTATAGAATTAACGTGCAGTCCAAATGTAGGTGAAGTTATCGGCGATTTCGATCGCTTGCAGCAAATTGTGTGGAATTTGCTGTCAAATGCGATTAAGTTTAGTCCGCAAGAGGGTAAAGTACAGGTGCGGTTAGAGTCTGTTGGAGATGAGGCTCAAATTGAGATAATTGATAGCGGCATTGGTATCGCTCCTGATTTTTTGCCTTATGTTTTCGATCGCTTCCGCCAAGCTGATAGCAGCACAACTAGGTCTTACGGGGGTTTGGGACTGGGATTGGCGATCGTCCGTCACTTGGTGGAACAGCACGGCGGTAAGGTGCAAGCAGAGAATAATCCGGGCGTGGGTGCGAAATTTACGGTGGTTCTACCTCTTGCACAGAGGAACGCCCTCGCTGCTGACGATGATTGGTCGCACCTCAATGACCAGGCCCAGACCCTCCCCACTCTGGCTAATTTGCAATTGCTGGTGGTGGATGATGACGATGACACGCGGGAGTTTTTGATTGCTTTACTCGAGGACGAAGGAGCTATAGTGCGATCGGCCGCATCGGTGGCCGGGGCTCTAGCTGCACTAGAGAGTTATTTGCCGGATCTGCTGCTGAGCGACATTGGAATGCCGGAAGCAGACGGCTATGAGTTGATCGGGCGGGTGAGAGAAATGGAAAGGCTCAGGGGTGGAAAGATGCCTGCGATCGCTCTGACGGCCTACGCGAGAGAGGAAGAGCGCCAGCAAGCGCTGGAAGCGGGTTTCCAGATGCACTTATCTAAACCAGTTGACATAAATAAGTTAATTGCCGCAATTGCTAACCTCACAGGAATGCTCGGAAATCCTGAACCGACGGGCTCGGCGGTTGAAACCGCTTTGTTGACCCCCCAATCCCGTGCCGATTACTGAGAAAAATATTAAGCTAGCTAAAAGGACAAGCGATCGACAGTTCGGAACAAGACACCCGTTTTTCCACAAAAAACTGGATATTTGCCGTTTTTTTGCTTCAACCTGCCGTCAAAGTACAAAATTACCCGCCAATCAATACGTCAGGAACCTCAGCCTAAAGGCATGAGGCTTGAAAGAGAAATCTAACAAGCCATTCTGACCAGCCTAAGTCTTAATTGACTACGTTTTTTGAGTCACGACACCCTGGGATGCGAAGCTAGTCCCTTGCTCTGTCGCTAGTGGTTAAACAGTTCTAAGGTCACTGGAACAGTGCTGCTAGCCTAACAAGCTCACTAAACATTGGCGAAGCTAACTTTACCCCAGAAATGGGAGATTGAGGACAACCATATCCTCACGGGGGGGGCAACCATACCCCCCCTACCCCGCAAGGGGATTCAATTCAATGTAAAGCCGTCCTGCAAGGACGGGGTTTCAGACCCAAGGACTTTTGATGAATATTTTTAGCAGTCTGCTTTCTAGCCCAACTCAAGCACCCCAAGTCAAAAAACAGCGTCGAGGCATTGAAATTAAGTCGGAACGCGAAATCGAAATTATGCGACAGGCAGGGAAAATCGTTGCAACGGTACTCAAAGAAATTTCCCTAATGGTGAAACCGGGAATGACTACTGCGGATTTGGATGCTTATGCCGAAAAACGCATCCGCGAAATGGGTGCAACTCCCAGTTTTAAAGGCTATCACGGTTTCACGGGATCGATTTGCTCTAGCATTAATAACGAAGTTGTTCACGGCATCCCCAGCGCCAAAAAAGTAATTCGGGCCGGAGATGTTCTTAAGGTAGATACGGGGGCATATTATCAAGGTTTTCACGGCGATTCTTGCATTACGATCGCAGTTGTGGAAGTGACTCCCGAATCGGCAAAATTAATCCGAGTCGCAGAAGAAGCTCTCTATAAAGGCATCGAACAAGTGAAGGCTGGAGCCTATTTGCTCGATCTCGCTGGTGCGATCGAAGATCATGTCAAAAGCAACGGTTTTAACATCGTTGAGGAGTTTACCGGCCACGGTGTCGGGCGAAATTTGCACGAGGAACCGTCGGTTTTCAATTTCCGCACGCGGGAAATGCCGAATGTGAAATTGCGAGCGGGCATGACATTGGCGATCGAACCGATTGTGAATGCGGGTTCTAAGTACACTCGGACGCTTTCTGACAAGTGGACTGCTGTAACCGTTGACAATGCTATGTCGGCTCAGTTTGAGCATACTGTGTTGGTAACGGAAACTGGTTATGAAATTTTGACCGATCGTTCAAAAGTTTAACTAGAAAGGTTCAATAATAATTTTGAGTTTTGAGTTTTGAGTTTTGAATTAAAGATTTAACAACTTTTTAATCGTTAGATCAAAACACAACTCAAAACTCTAGAGTTGAAAAACAATTTTTTAAGTTCCTTCGAGGGATAGAGTGACAATAAGACTTAAATTCGGCTAAATTAAAAAATAGTGGTAAAGCGTAAGGGTAACAACTATGTCAGCACGATTATTATTGGTAGATGATGAACCGGGCTTGCGGGAAGCAGTACAAGCTTATTTGGAAGATAGCGATTTTGCGGTTGAGGTTGCCAGTAATGCTCGGGATGGGTGGGAACTCTTGCAGCAGTACAACCCCGATTTGGTGATTTCAGACATTATGATGCCGCAGGTGGACGGTTATCAGTTTCTCAAGCAAGTGCGGGAAGATCCTCGCTATAAAGCTTTGCCGGTGGTGTTTTTGACGGCTAAGGGGATGACGAGCGATCGGATTCAAGGCTATCAAGCAGGCTGCGATGCTTATCTTTCTAAGCCCTTTGATCCCGACGAGTTAGTAGCAATAGTAACCAATTTGCTGGCCCGCCGCGCGGCTGCTAAGGAGACGAGCGAAAATGCTGAAAGTCCAGATATTGCTGCTTTGACAAGCCAAATGGCGAGAATTGAGTCTTTGCTGAGTGGGCGGAGTTCGATCGCCCAAAGTCCTTCGCCGATTAAAATTGATTTGACTCCGCGAGAACAAAGTGTTTTGGATTTGGTTGCTCAAGGTTTGATGAATAAGGAAATTGCCCGCCGCTTGGAAACTAGCGTGCGTAATGTGGAAAAGTACGTCAGCCGTTTGTTTAGCAAGACGGGTACTAACAGCCGTACTGAGTTGGTTCGCTTCGCCCTCGAACACGGCTTGACGAAATAGGAGTCCTCTAGACTTGGCTGGAGGCTCTGCCTCGCCAAGCTGCGTTATATCATTTCCGGTTACACCGGAATGATGTTGACGGTTGACGGTTGACTGTTCACTGTTCACGGCGTCAACAGTCAACCGTCAACAGTGAACTCGAATTTACTATTCCGATGCTAACGGATTTGATATTACCAGGCTCTTCCTGGTAACGAGAATTATGCAACAACTTAGAAATGTTAAGATATAAGTATTGACAGATATTCGGTGGCTGTGGTATGTCACATCAGCTTGCTGGTGGCAGCGCGGGAGTGCCAAAACTGGTGTGCCAAAACTGGTGTGCCAAAACTGGTGTGCCAAAACTGCTGTGCCAAAACTGCTGTGCGATCGAACTTCTCACCCACTTTGCTTTGAGTCTGAGATAAACACTCGCAAAGGCTGGGGAATTACTTAACGGGAAAACCTGACTGTTTAAGAGTTTTCACGTAGTAAATACAAAGGCAAACAGTTGACCGGATATGCTCCGTTAAGCAAACTTGCCACAAACAGTCACAGATAAGGTTATATCCTGTGGAAAAATAAACCACTATTAATTAATGACTCTGCTCAAAAACGGATACTTGCGAACTACAAAAGTGTTAAGCAAGCCACAATTTTAGACCCTAGTTAAAGCTCTCAGATTCATCTGTGGAGTAAATCTAAAATCTAAAATCTAAAATCGACTCACAGCGCTCTAAAGTAGCGACGGATGTTGAATGTATAGCAGCACCAAAGTTTAGTTTATATCAGGAGGATGCCATGAGGAAAATCTCGGCGCGACAAACAATAAGTGCCATAGTAGCACTGCCGATCGTATTAATAGCCAATACAACTCAAGCTTTTGCCACTGATACCGCTCAGAAAATAGATCCAATTAAGAAAGTTTCAGATTTTGGCGATGAGCTAGATTTTGATATTGGGCCACCAACAACCATCAGTATTGAAGAAAGCGAGGATTGGGATGAACCTGAGTTTACAGCTACTTTAGATATCGAGATTAGTAAATTTATGACAAACAATCTTCAAGCTGTAATTGATGAGCCGCCCCCGGTAGTTTATCTCAGTGCGGCGAGGGGCCAGTCAACCCGGGAATGCCGGATTTCCGGGATATGCGAATAACTGAATCGGATTTGGGCGATTTGGGCGATGGCTGGGAACCCCGCAAACAAAGACTCTTTTGCTGGGTAGAATTGGAGAAATTATCAAGATTTCAGTAAAATTCGGTTGATTTTGCTGGGAAGATGCGAATAACAGAGTATGTATTTTTTTGGGTATGCTTTAATGGCGATCGGCTAAAATAATAAGTATGCAGGCTGAAATAAACTTAACTAATTGAGAGTTCCCAGTAATTGGAAATCTCCTAAAAAGGCAAAAATAAAATTAATCATGTGATTCTTCGCTGTGATTTTAAAACGTAACAACGGGTAAAAGTAAACTTAGTTAGAGCAACCGCCACAACGGTTAGGAAGTTCTTAATTGCACTTTCCCCCTGCGGTCGATTCCTTCCATCCGTTACATCCGTTATATCCGTTACATCCGTTACATCCGTTAAATAATCCGTTGCCGAACTGCCATCCGTTACATCCGTTAAATAATCCGTTGCCGAACTTCCTTTTTTCGGCAGTTGACAGCACCTATCCTGAGAAACTTTTTCAAATATTAATTATGATTAATTCGCACTGCCAGCAAGACACCGCAGCCCAGCAAAACAAAAGTTCGCTGCAAACTCTCACCCGGACTCTGAGAATGTCTCAGGGGCAATTTTCGCTGATTTTGGTACGGTGCAATTACAGTGCGATGAGAGAGCAAACGGCACGGCAATTGCGGGAAGAGTCTGGGATCGAGATTCGAGAAATTGTCCTCCCGCCATCGGTTAAAACTCTTTACACGACTATAGAAACCAAAGTTTCCTGCAGCCACCCGTCAGCTTTAATGGTGTTTGGGTTGGAATCGGTAAGTGCGATCGATCGCCTGCTGACTTCTACCAACTACGTGAGGGAAGAATTTCGGAATAATTTTCCTTTCCCGGTGGTGCTGTGGGTGACAGACAAAATATTAAAAAAACTGATTCGGTTAGTAACAGATATCGAAACTTGGACGACAAGTGTTGAATTTGTGATGGGCCCGGACGACTTGGTAGATTTTTTGGGCAAAAGTGCCGATCGCATTTTTTCCAACATTTTAGAAAGTGGCAATTGGCGTTTAACTAATTCTGCCATTCTCGGAGCCAATTCTTTGAGTGAACTAGAGTCGGCTAGCCAAGACTTGCAAACTTGCAATATCAGATTAGAACCAGCTATTGAAGCAAGTTTGCAATTTATTCGCGGTAGGCACGAATATGCTTGTCACCGCATCTCTGCGGCTATTGAATTGTATCAAAAAAGCCTCAGCTTTTGGAAGCATCAAGTAGCATTTATTGGACAAAAAACAGAATTTAGCAATTTGTTATTTACTGTTCACCCAGCACCGGTGTTAGAGGGAATTCTGCTATTCCACATCGGTCTTTGCTACCGCTTCCAAGCAGAACAACACCGCAACGGCAACCGCCCTTACTGGACGGAAGCTAAGAATTATTTTCAGGAATGTATTGATGTTTTAGAACGCGCGGGGCGGCCGGATGCCGTTGGTATATTCATCAATCAACTTGGCGAAGTATTGCAGCATTTAGACGATTGGGATGCACTCTGGAATTTAGCTATCAAAGCTCGGAGGTTACATGAAAATATGAAAAATTCAGCAGTTAATTTGGCTCAAGATTACGGCTTTTTGGCTAGAGTAGCCTTAGAGCAAAAGAACTGGCAAGGGGCGAAAGAATGGGCTTTAATCGCTCTAGACGTTCTCAAATCAAATTTAGAAGCGACGGGACAGGGAACCCCTGTAAAGTCGCAGCATCTAGGCTTGTATCTGTTAATTTTAGCAGAGGCCCAGAGTCAGTTGGGTGAGGTGCAGGAGGCGATCGCGCATTTAGAGCTTGCTCGCTCGGAAACCGAACCTTGCTACAACCCGCAACTGTATTTGCGGGTTTTAGAAATGCTGCGATCGCTCTATTTTCAGCGGGGAGAATATCTCGAAGCATTTCAAATTAAGCAAGATTATCGATCGGTGGAACACACGTATCGGTTCCGAGCTTTTATTGGGGCCGGAAAGTTGCAGCCGCACAGAGAAGCGGTTAATTCCGTCGCCGAAACTCTTGCCGGCGCTGCTACTATTGCTGACGAAATTACAGCTTCCGGCAGAGAGCAAGACCTCAACCGCTTGATATATAGGATGAACAATACCCCCGACAAACTGACAGTAATTTACGGTCAGTCTGGAGTTGGCAAAAGTTCAATAGTCACAGGAGGATTAGTACCAGCTCTCAAACAAAAAAAAATAGAAATGCGGACTGTTTTGCCCGTAGTGCTGCAAGTTTACAACAACTGGCCGCGGGAATTGACCCGACAGTTATCTGCTGAGAAAGCTGAAATATTCGATCCGGAAATTGCCGAAACAGTACCAGAAACTGCTCCGGTAGATTTGACCGTAGAAGCAGGCGCAGGTGAGGAAAATTTTATTTCAGGATTGCACTGTGGCTCGGCTGCGAAAAATGAGGAGCAAAGGGAGCAGTCACAGCCAGTAGAATTAATCATACAACAACAGGCGATCGAATATGAAAACATTATCAAGGAGCTGCAAAAAAACTCAGAGCATTTAGTGACTGTTCTGATATTTGACCAATTTGAAGAATTTTTTTTCGTGTGGAAAGAGCCAGCGGAAAGACAAATATTTTTTGATTTTTTGCGGCAATGCTTGAAAATCAAATACTTAAAAGTCGTCCTGTGTTTGCGGGAAGATTACCTGCACTATTTGCTGGAATTTTCCCGACCCAAAAACCCGACAGGATTCGTTAACAATGATATTTTGGACGACATTCTCAGCAAAAACATTCTGTTTTATTTGGGAAATTTTTCGCTGGTCGATGCGCGATCGGTAATTCGCACTTTAACTGAGCGAGCGCAGTTTTACTTAGAACCGGAGCTGATCGAAGAATTAGTCAAAAATTTAGCTGGAGAATTGGGAGAAGTTCGCCCGATCGAACTACAACTTGTCGGCGCTCAACTGCAACAAGAGAACATTAGAACTTTAAGTCAATATCAGGAACTAGGCAACAATCCCAAACAAAAATTAGTAGAAAGGTTTCTCGAAGAAGTCATCAAAGATTGCGGTCCCGAAAATGAAGTAGCTGCACGCAGAGTATTGTATTTGCTCACAGATGAAGAGGAGATTCGTCCCCTAAAAACCCGCGCAGAATTAGCCTCAAATTTAGCTACATTTGCTGAAGCTGACAAATTAGATTTAGTATTAGAACTGTTAGTAAACTCTGGTTTAGTTTTTCGGTGGACGGAACTGCCTGCTGAGCTTTATCAGCTCGTTCACGATTATTTGGTTAGCTTCATTCGCCAGCAGCAAGAATTAGATAAAAAGGCAGAATTTGAGGAACTGCGAAAGCAAAACCAAATTAACCGAGATGAAATTGAACAAATCCGCAAAGACAGAGAGCAAGATGCTTTGCTATCGGAAGCTAGAGACAAACAGTATCAAGCGGAAGCTCAACTTTACCACACTCGGAGATGGCAATTGCGGGCGGCGGTTGTAGGAGTGCTTGTACTCGCAGGTGTTTCGGGGATGGCATTCGAGCAAGCAAAATTAGCAGAAAGCGCACGGCAAGAAGCAGAAAAAAGTCGCACTGATGCCCTGAATTCGGCGTCGGAAGCTTTGGTTATTTCTAATGAAAAAAACCAATTAGGAGTGTTGGGAAATAGTATCAAAATTGGTCGTGATTCTCTGAAAAGTACAGCGCTGCCTGTGGAGACTAAAACTCAAATTGCAGAAAGACTCAGGCAAGCAGTTTCGGGGGTGCAAGAACGCAACCGTTTCGAGCAGCACAGCAAGTTTGTTTTGGATGTGAGTGTCAGTCCCGACGGCAATTCAGTTGCTTCGGCAAGTGCTGACAAAACTGTTAAATTGTGGAGCAAAGAAGGTAAGTTATTAAAAACTTTTAATCACCCAGATAGCGTGACGAGTGTTAGTTTTAGTCCTGATGGGAAAACGATCGCTACTGGTTGTGCCGATCGCACAATTAGAATTTGGCAAGTAGATAGCGACAAAAGTGCGATTGGCATTTTATCCGGCCACCGCGATATCGTCACCAGCGTCAGTTTCAGTCCCGACGGCAAAACCCTAGCTTCCGCTAGTCACGACAACACCGTCAAAATCTGGAACCTTGCGAACAAACAACTGCTGCAAACCTTAACCGGACACAAAGACTGGGTACTCGGCGTCAGTTTCAGTCCCGACGGCCAAACAATTGCCTCCGCAAGTGTTGACAAAACTGTCAAACTTTGGAACCGAGAAAGTAAAACCCAGAAATTTAGAATTAATCCCAAAACATTAACCAAACATTCTGACATTGTTTACAGCATTAAGTTCAGTCCAAACAGTCGAGAACTCGTCTCGGCAAGTGCCGACACCACAGCCAAAATTTGGAACCGAAACGGTGAGGAAATCAGAACTCTCAAAGGACACAACGATGAAGTTGTCAGCGCGAGTTTCAGTCGCGATGGCAAACAAATCGTCACCGGCAGTGCAGACGATACGGTGAAAGTTTGGAGTCGCAGCGGCACTTTGCTCAACACTTTTCGAGGACATCAAGACGACGTAAGATCCGTAACTTTCAGCGGTGACGGCACTATTGCTTCCGCAAGTAAGGACAAAATAGTGAAAATTTGGAAACCGGACAGCACTCCGCTGAATAAGATTTTATTGGGACACGGAGACTGGGTTTACAAAGTCAGTTTTAGCGCTGACAGCAAAACAATTGCCTCTGCTAGTGGCGACAAAACAGTGAGACTTTGGCGGGCTGACGGCAGTTTACTCAGAATCTTAGAAGGTCACAAGGATTCTGTTACCTGGGTCAGCATTTCGCCTGATGATAAAACTGTTGCTTCGGGCAGCGATGACAAAACCGTGAAAGTTTGGAGTTTGAACGGCAAACTGTTAGATACTCTCAGCCACAGCGGCATTGTCAGAAGCGTAAGTTTTAGTCCCGACGGAAAGATAATTGCCGCCGCAAGTGCCGATCGCAAATTGTACCTCTGGCGCTGGAACGGTTCTAAAGCAACTTTGTTTGCAAAACTCGATCATAGCAATCCAGTAATTAGCGTTAGCTTCAGTCCCGACGGCAAAACTATTGCTACTGCTACCGCTGCTGAGGACAAGGCAAGCGGGAAGAAAAAGGCTTTTGAAATTACCGGAGAAAAGAGAGTTTACCTGTGGCAATTTAACGGTTCGTCGGCGAAAATTCTGAAAACTCTCGACCACCCAGACAGCGTTAAAAATGTTAGTTTCAGTCCAGACGGTAAGACTATTGCTGCTGCTTGCGCTGACAAAAAAGTTTACTTGTGGGGGTTTGATGGAAAGGTGGCAAATTTAACTGAAAAACTCGACCACAGCGATACTGTAGAAAGCGTGAGTTTTAGTCCAGACGGCAAATTAATTGCGGCGGCGAGTGGAGGAAATACTGTTAAGCTGTGGAATTTTGACGGCAAGAAGGCGTTGCTATCGAAGACTTTGGAGTCGAGCGATCGCGTGTTGAGCGTTACTTTTAGTTCGGACAGCAAAACTCTGGCTTTTGCTAGCAGCGATAAAACTGTAATTCTGTGGCCTGTGGAGAATTTGGAACTGAATAAAATCATTGCTCGGAGTTGCGAGTGGTTGGGAGATTATTTGCAGAATGACCCGAATGTTGCTGAGGGCGATCGACTGCTGTGTCTTGGGTTTGGGAAGCAAGCATTAAATAAGAAGAAGTAAACCCTATTTGTAGTGAGGACTTCAGTTTTCTCTCTGCCTGTGAATGAAGATTAAAGTCCTTACTGCGAACCTATTCTTGAATAGAGATTAAAACATCTATCTGTTGAGTAGTTTTTTCTGTTGTAAATTTGCGGTAAAATTCGAGTAATAAATTTAACTCCTCTGGCGGTTCCCCGCCGAGTCAATAGAAGTAAGTCGGTCTGCGGCAGAATTGTATTGTACAGTGCGCTCAAAAAAATCGCTTTGAAAAACAACAAAATTCTTGCCTTCAAAATTTTTATTTCATTCTGCCGAATGCCTTGTGATCCGGCTGCCTTTCTTCAACTAATCCGCAATTCAAACAAAAGGTAAACCACATGGATGTCAATTCTCAAAATGTCCAACCAATCCCGCCATTCAACGAGACAAACGAGGAAACACCAGAGATAGGTGGCGGTTTGCCCGTAATAGAATATTGGGCAAAACATACATTGTCCCCGGAAGGCCCGAAACTTTGGAAAACTTTGCTCCACAAAAGTGCTTGTTTGTCCTGTTCTTGGGGTACTGGCGGGCAGAAAGGAGGTTTTACGAATGAAGAGGGCGAAAAACTTCAGCGGTGCATGAAAAGCGTCGAAGCAATCTCTGCTGAAATTAAACCGCCTGTCTCGACTCACTATTTTGAACAGCAGAGTATTGCACAACTCCAGCAATTAACTTCAATGGAAGCAGACAGGCTGGGAAGGCTGAGTTTTCCGATGATTTTGCGGGCTGGTTCCTCTCATTACGATCGTATTTCTTGGGAAGAAGTTTATCAAATTGCCGAAGCTGCTTTTCGCAAACCCCCCGAAAGAGTCGCATCTTACAGTTCTGGTCGCTCTTCCAACGAAGCGGCTTTTCTGCTGCAATTGATGATGCGGGCGATGGGTTCCAATAACTTAGCAGATTGTTCAGATCTCTGCCACGCTCCCTCGACAGTCGGGTTAAGCGAAATGTTTGCCACCCGCACGTCGTTAGTTAGTCTAGAAAACTTGAAGGAAGCAGATTGCGTCGTACTCGCGGGCAGCAATTCTTCCTACAACCATCCCCGTTTGATGAACGAATTGATTAAAATTCGCGACAAAGGCGGTAAAATAATTGTAATCAATCCGGTGATGGAAATCGGCTTGGTCAAGTTTGGTTCTCCCGCATTTCCCGTCAAGTCGCTCATCCCCGGTTCCGATATTTCCTCGCTATACTTGCAACCAATTCCGGGCAGCGATACAGCCCTATTTGTGGGAATTCAAAAGTCTATAATCGAACAAGGTTTGCTGGACGAAAGCTATTTGCAAGCTCATACAGAAGGTTGGAAATCAGTAGTACAGCACGCCAGCGAAACCGCTTGGGAAACTATTACTAAAACCTGCGGAGTTTCCCAAGCAGAAATTGAGGCAGCCGCCAAAATTATCGGCACATCCCAGCGGGTTGTATTCGGTTGGGCGATGGGAATTACCCAACACGGTAACGGTGTAGATAACGTTTTCAGCATTGCAAATACTGCCTTAATGACAGGAAATGTCGGCAAAGAAGGTGCAGGATTAATGCCCGTCAGAGGACACTCAAACGTCCAAGGATTCGGCTCTATGGGCGTCACTGTGAAGCTGAAAAAAGAAATTCAACAAGCTTTAGAAAAGTTATTAAATCGTCCCCTCAGTCCTGTTAAGGGTTACGAAACTCGATCGCTTATTGAAGCAGCAGATGCAGGCAAAGTCGATACGCTGATATGTCTGGGCGGCAACTTGTATGGGGCAAATCCAGATTTAACTCAGGCAAAACGCGCTTTAAGCAATGTTGAAACCGTTATATACCTCGCAACCAAACCGAATTTAGGGCATTTTCACGGATTGGCAAAGCACAATACAATTGTGATTCCGGTGCTGAATCGCTTTGAAAACCCCCACAAAACAACGGTGGAATCTGGGAATAACTTTGTGCGTTTAAATGATGAGGGCGAAACTCATCTCCAGAATTCGGATTTGATTCCTGAAGTTTATTTTTTGACAGAATTAGCCAGCAGAATTCACGGCGATTTTCCTGTGGATTGGCGCCGACTTCAAGACACAAAATACGTTCGCCAATTGATTGCTAAAACTATTCCTGGCTATGAAAAGATGGCGACAATTGATGAAACACAAGAGGAATTTACCATCAGCGGTCGCATTTTTACAGAACCTAAATTTCCTACCGAGTCTGGGAAAGCGAAGATGTTTGTCACGCCTTTACCTAAGCTGAAATTACCAGAAGCGAAAGAGTTTGGAGTATCGGAATCAACACAGGGTATTGTTGTAGCCTTAATGACGGGACGCAGCTATTCTCAGCATAATACTGTGGTTTACAAAATTGATGACAAATACCGGGGAATGCCGCACCGCAACTGCATTTTGATGAATCGTGCGGATGCAGAAAGCACTGGTTTTCAAGAACATCAGCGGGTTACGGTGCAGGGAAATGTGGGAAAAATGGAAAATGTCGAGGTGATTTACGGGGCGGTTCGTGAGGGTGCTGCTTTGATGTTTTATCCTGAAGTTAATGTGATTTTTCACCCGGAAATTGAAAGGCGTTCTGGTACGCCTGCTTACAAGCGCGTACCTGCTTTTGTGTATGCGGAAGTATAAAATATCTTACACCATTCTCAATACCCGGCTTTCCGGCCTGTTCCACAAAGAGTGAGTTTTATTGTGGGGAGTAGGGGTTGGGCATCCTGCCCGCCCATAAAAGGGTTATTGAGAATCGCAAAAAAAACAGGTTTCTCTGAGATCTTGCACCATTCTCAATTAGCCATACTGCCAACCACTAACAGTGATGTCAAAACCCTGCTGACGAGCTAA
>NZ_JAUBVF010000164.1:0-1321 GCF_036705685.1 Microcoleus sp. AT3-A2 | reverse complement strand
CAACGACATCGTGTACGCCGGCAAACAAACCGATGCCGTATTTGGCGGCAAAGCGGGCGATCGCATTTTTGGTGATCGCAACTCCGACACATTGTACGGCGATCGCGGTGCCGACACCATAGTCGGCGACAACGGCAACAACATCGACTTGACTGGTAACGACGGCGACCTGATTTTCGGCGGGTCTTCAGGCGACGCCATTTCAGGCAACCAAGGTTCCGACACCGTTTACTCCGGCAAAGCTGGCGACATCGCCTACGGTGGCATCGACAACGACTTGATTTGGGGTGACAAAGGCCCGGACACCCTTTGGGGCGACAACGGAGACGACTCTTTGTTTGGTGGCCTCCTCAACTCCCTAGACAGTGACCCCGACGGCTTCGATTTGCTGACAGGAGGCGATGGCAACGACTTACTTAACGGCGAAGAACAAGACGATACCTTGCGAGGTGGCAACGGACGGGATTTGTTGTTTGGAGGCAAAGCGGCTGATGGCATTTTCGGCGAAACAGACTCGGATACTCTCTACGGCAATCAAGGTTCCGACACCATAGTCGGCGACTACGGCACTCAACTTGGCAGTAGTGTTGCCACGGATGAAGGTGATTTAATTTTTGGCAACGACACCGGCGATATCATCGGCGGTGGCAGCGGTAACGATAGCATTTTTGCCGGCAAAGGTAATGACTTAGTTTATGGTGGCAAAGATAATGACCGGATTTGGGGTGAACTCGGTTCCGACACCATTGTCGGCGACGAGGGAGACGATTCGCTTTACGGTAGTTTGCAAAACGAGTTAGTGTTGGATGCCAACGGCCGCGACTTGCTGTTTGGGGGAGATGGAAATGACTTCCTCAATGGGGGTGAGAGTTCCGACTCGCTTGATGGGGGTTTTGGTAACGATACCCTTCGTGGTGGCAAGGATGACGATGCTGTACAGGGAGATGCTGGCAACGACTTGATGTACGGCGATGATGGTAGCGATATTTTGTGTGGCGATGAAGGTAACGATACCATTAGTGGCGATCGCGGGGAAAATCTGCGAGGCGCTGTGGGTGAAGACGGTCAGCAAGACTGTATTAATGGTGGCAGTGGCGATGACCTGTTATATGGCAATGAAGGTCAAGATGCTCTCAATGGTGATGATGGTAATGACACTATTTATGGAGGGAAAGATAGCGATATTCTCAATGGGGGTGCAGGGGATGACTGGCTGTTTGGTGATGGCTCAGATGATACTTTGATTGGGGGCACTGGGAATGATCACTTTGTGTTAAGCGCTAATAGCGGTATTGATACAGTTCTCAATTTTTCCGTAGGA
>NZ_JAUBVF010000163.1:0-1331 GCF_036705685.1 Microcoleus sp. AT3-A2 | reverse complement strand
CTAGTACAGCGAGGCGGAAATCCACAGACCATTAAATAGCCAAAACTTTGCCCTTATATGTCCACTTAAAAGGTTTAGCCATTGTTTGATTAAAGTAGTCGATAAAATGCAGGATTCGATTTTTCAAATCCTCGCGACTGACACAACTTGCTCTTCTGAGTAATTGGCGCACCAAAATACTGAACCAAATCTCAATTTGATTGAGCCATGAAGAATGTTTCGGTGTATAATGGAAAACAATTCGGTGTGCAGGGTCACACAAAAAAGTAGTGCGAGATTTCATTGATTTCAAGATACCACTTTTCCCCTTCATACCCAAGTCAATATCCAAACCTTCTTTTTCTGCAACCAAACGAACCAGAGACTCAGACTGATGAGTGTTCAGGCAGTCCATAATCAAATGCCATTTTTGGGCATCAGGGTCAGTTTCAATTGTTCGACGAATATGAAGAGCAAAATCAACCTCTGTTCTGGTATCTCCACAAGTCGGCTCGACAATTTGACCCGTGGCAACATCGAAGCTAGCAATTAAGCTTTGTGTGCCGTGACGAATGTACTCAAATTCCTTTCTTGCGACTTTGCCAGGTCGCATTGGCAAGTCTTTTGCTAATCGCTCAGTCGCTTGAATACCTGTCATCTCATCAATGGATATTGTGCGTTCCCCCTGAAGATGACGCTCAATCGCACTCATGTATAAACCAGTAATATCTTCCACTTTTGCGTCAAATTCTGCGTCTTCAGGGGGGGGTTAACCAGTAGCGACTCTGGTGGGGTTTAACTTCTGCTTCTTCTAGTAATCTTCCCACATGGCGGACAGATATGCTTTCAATAATGCCTTGTTTCATGATTTCATCTGCCAGTGTTCTAGATGTCCAGTGACTTATTGGCCTGCCGTAATCGGATGGTGACGAACACGCCAGTGCAAACAACTCGATTATTTGTTCCATACTAAATTTTACTGGTGCACCCACACGCTCTTGATCTTGTAATCTTTGCAAAATCGATAAGTCCTTGCCGTCGGTCTCCAGCCATCGATTTCGCCATAAACGAGCCATTTGCCTATTGATATCTAAACTTCGGGCAATTTCACGATGGTTTTGGTTATCAGATGCCATGAGAATTATTCTCGCTCGTAAGGCTATCTGTTGCGGCGTGTTGTGTCTGTCGCTCAACTTTTGAAGTTGAGTCCGCTCGTCCTCGCTTAAATTTAATGTTTTAGGAGTTAACTTAGGCACACTGTGATTCCTTGATACGTTCGCCGAAACGGTTTTTAAGCCGACTATTTATTTTCCCACGAATATAGTCTGTTTATTTCCGCCGTGCTGTACTAG
>NZ_JAUBVF010000162.1:0-1348 GCF_036705685.1 Microcoleus sp. AT3-A2 | reverse complement strand
CTAATTATAAAATGGAACCGAAAAATAAAAAATAAAGGTAACTTAGTTAATGCAGTTTAGATGTCGAACAGCTTACTCTCTATCAATTAGGTTGGCGTTTAGGCGGTAAATGTGCAAGCGGTCGTAATATGACACCGCACCAGTCCTATGAACCAGACTACCGTATTCAGGAACACGGATTACACATCTTCTTCGGGTTTTATGCCAACACATTTCGAGTGATGAAGGAGTGCTATGATGCCCTGGAAAATGAAAAGGGAATATTTCAAGGGATAGAAAATGCTTTTCAACCGCATAGTTTTATTGTCTTTGAAGACGAAGATAAACAGGGTCGTTGGGTTCCTTGGAATATAGATTTTCCTTACTCTAAGGATGTATTTCCCTGGCCCGATAAAGATATGGAAGTTGGCTCACCTTGGGACTATATTCTCAAGATGCTTGAGCTCATGCTACACAAACATAGCGATTCTCCTCATTTGGACTCGCTCTCTTCTACTAGCAGAATCGAACTTGACCCCGATCGAGAACCCATTGCCTTAGAATTGCTGCCGCAAGTTGCTAAACGGCTAGAGGTAACCAAAGAAAATCTGCTCTCAAGCTCGCATAAAGAGGTACTTGCTTATACTCATCAGTTTGCTAACTCTCTTCCTAAAGATGTTCAGCATCACTCGTCCGAAGACCACAACGTTCTGACCTGGTTGTTAGAGCTTTTGACAAAGCTTGCACGCCTGAACTTAGAAGATGCGATCGCCAAGCTAGAAGAGAAGTTTGAACAGCCACTAATCGACGCTCATCGCCTCCTAATTACCCTCAACCTTGGGTATGCAATTGCTCGCGGGGTGCTGGTTAATCAAATCTTTAATTGGCAATCCTTCAACGACCTGGATCAGCACGACTTTAGAACATGGGTTGGTCACAATGGTGCTTGGTCTGAAACTGCTAACTCAGTCTTGGTACAGGTAATGTACGATTTACTGTTAGCCTTTCCTGGTGGCATCGCCACTAAGGAAAACGGTCAATTGGGAGCAGCAGCAACAATACGTTGGATCTGGCGCATGATTTTCACATACAAAGGTGCAATCATGTGGAAAATGAATGCTGGTATGGGAGATACAATTTTTACCCCATTATACATAGAATTAAAGAAGGGTGGAGTCAAGTTTGAATTCTTCCACCGCGTCACGAACCTTAGCCTTAACCCAGAGCAAAATGCTATTGTTAAGGTAGAGATGGGTCAACAAGTAACTCTCAAAAATCCCGAACTAGGTTACAACTGAGATCTTGCACCATTCTCAATTAGCCATACTGCCAACCACTAACAGTGATGTCAAAACCCTGCTGACGAGCT
>NZ_JAUBVF010000161.1:0-1369 GCF_036705685.1 Microcoleus sp. AT3-A2 | reverse complement strand
GGGTGATGGGGTGGACGCCCCCCGGCGGCATCGATGTGCCATAGTGGAGGTGTTGTAACACCACTAGAGGAGGCGTCCGTGTCGGAAGTTAGCATAATCGGTCTGGATATCGCCAAGCATGTTTTTCAAGCGCACGGCGCGGATGCGAGCGGGCGAGCGCTGTTCAGCCGCAAGATCAGCCGAGGGAAGTTGCTGGAGTTCTTTGCCGGGCACCGGCGTTGTACGGTCGCGCTGGAAGCGTGTGGGGGCGCGCACCATTGGGGCCGAGAGCTGACACGGCTGGGGTACGAGGTGAAGCTGATCCCGCCGGCGTATGTGAAGCCGTTCGTGAAGCGGAACAAGAATGATGCGGCGGATGCGGAGGCGATCTGCGAGGCCGCCCAGCGCCCGAGCATGCGGTTCGTGGCGATCAAGAGTGAAGAGCAGCAGGCGTCAGGTCTGGTGTTCCGGACCCGTGATCTGCTGGTGCGGCAGCGCACCCAGCTGATCAATGCCATCCGAGGTCATCTGACCGAATATGGCTGGGTAGCGCCCAAAGGCCCGTCGCACGTCGCGATGCTCGGCGATCTGCTTGAGGACGAGATGGCTTCGTCGCTACCCGAGGCAGCCAGGGCGATGTTCCGCACGATGCTCGACCTGCTGGAGGAGCTGAACGAGAAGATCGTCGATCTCGACAAGGAGATTGCGCGCCGGGCTCGTGAGGATGCCGTCGCGAGGCGGCTTATGACGATACCCGGGGTTGGGCCCATAACGGCCACCGCATTGGCGGCTCTTGCACCGCCAGCAGAAACCTTCACCAAAGGACGGGATTTTGCGGCGTGGTTAGGGCTGGCGCCAAGGCAGATGTCGACGGGTGGCAAGCAGAAGCTGGGCTCGATCTCCAAAATGGGCGAGCGCACGCTGCGGCGATTGCTCATCATAGGTTGCAGTGCGGTGGTCCTGCAGGCCAGCAAGCGAGGCGCGCCTCAAGGCTCATGGCTCGAGCAGATGATGGCCAGGAAGCCGCGTATGCTGGTCACGGTTGCCCTTGCCAACAAGACGGCGCGGATCATCTGGGCCGTGCTTGTGAAGGAAGAGGATTACAGAGCTCCGGTCGCAGCCGCGGCGTAAGCCAAGGCGGACCAGAGGTCGCCGGAAGGCGTAGTCGGTCGAAGGAGGGTATGGCACAACAGTCGGCGAGACGGGGCCGGAAGAACCAGGGCTTTCCACCGTGCCGCGAGCACGCTGTGGGTGATGTGGTTCCGGTCCGCGAACTCCCATACGGGCCCGCAGCCTCCGATGCTGCATCAGAGGCCGGACAGATGGCAGCATCCGACTACGTGCATTACCTCCAAAAACCGCTTGCGTCTTTTGGGGCGTCCACAGATGG